>JAFQWY010000223.1 GCA_017407225.1 Clostridia bacterium
CACGATGTTTTCCGGTACATATTCGATTACACTGGTCATCGTGCCGGATTCCGCAGTGGGAACATCAAAGAGATTATACAGAGATATACCGGATTCGATTGACACCGGACACAGAAGCCGGAACAGAACGACGCCCCACAGTGCATAGGAAATGACCTTGGGTGCTTTTTTCAAAAACAGACGAAGGAAAAGCACAAGGCAAACGGCGACGCCTGCGGTCAGGCTCATGTTCAAAAGTTTCGGCATAAAGGTATACCAGGACATCGCATTACCCCCTCATGGAATCAAGAATCTGCTTCATCTTCTCCACTTCTTCATCGGTGTACTTTTTTCGTTTCGAGAACGCCGCAAGAAACGCCGGAAGCGATCCCTCAAACGTGTCCTCCACAAATTTTTCGCTCTGCATCGCGTAGAATTCCTCTTTGGAAATCAGCGAAGTTACCGTCCGTTTGACGTTCTGGAACAGTCCGCGCTGACAGAGACGCTTCAGAATCGTGTAGGATGTGGATTCCTTCCATCCCAGTTCCGCCTCGGCAAGCCGTGCAAGCTCTCCCGAAGACAGTGGTTCGTTCTGCCAGATAATATCCGCAAAACGGGATTCCACTTCTCCCAGTCTGATTTCAGCCATAAATGTATCCTCCATTCCCTCTACTTACTGTCGAGTATATGTTTATTCTACTGCGAGTAGAGGAATTTGTCAAGTATTATGATGTCAACTTTACAAAGAATTCAAAAAATCCTGCTGTTCCGCGGACAGCAAAGCTTAATAAAACTTAATTTTTGATTAAAATCAGGTTAAATTCTTACACGGTTCACAGATATATGTTATACTGTAAAAAAGAAGCCGGATTGAAGGAAAACGCGATGAACAGCAATCATACTCGACGTTTTGCTGATGCTATGGAAATCGCGGACAGTGACTCTGCAGGGAAGGGAAGATCGTTATGAGTAAAGTAAAAAGTTATCCGCAGAAATTGGAAAAGTCAAAAGAAAACATTAAGAAGAATGATTAACGGAGGTTGGCATGACAAACTTCAACATCACCGCTGATAATTTCGCATGGATTACCGGTGCGGCGGATGATCCCGAGGACAAGTGCCTCCACGGACACGTGACCGTCACCATCGGCGGAAAAACCTTTGAAGCAGACGGCACGGTTTCCGCAACGGCACTGTATCTCCTGAAATCCCTGACGGAAGATCATATTCCGAGTGACTGCGAACTGCAAATGGTGCCGTGCTGCGGACATTTCTATATAGCAAACGAAGATCTCACGGAAGTGACGATCATCGGCTGCGATACAGGGCTGGACTGGACAATCCGTCATGACTGCAGAACGGTACTTCTGACCGCACCGGATGGAACGGAAGAAGCTGTACCTTATTCGGATTATCTCTATAAAGTCTGCCGCTTTGCCGATAAAATAGAGCGATACTACGCCCAGTGTTCACCCAAGGTAATCCGGGACGATGAATTTTATCGAAACGGATATACCGCCTTCTGGAATGAATGGTACCGGCGTTACAACGAAGCGGAGCTGACCGAATCCATCGCCACAGGACGTGAGATTGAGCTGCACTGCCGGGATAAGCATTACTTTATCAGTAGGCACAGCGATGCGGAGTGGTATTTCTGGTGCGAGGAAACGAAGGAAAAGCAGATGTTTGCATCCGGCGGGGAACTGTATCGGAATGCGAAGATTGTTGGGAAACTGCTTTGTGAGGAACTGACGAATATACGAATTGATGCAATTCTATGAGGAGCATATATCATGATATTTGATATTACAGAAGCTTTATATTACATCCTCCCGGCGGCGGCACTGATTTTCTTCGGCGTCAGCCTGTTCCGCTACCATTACGCAAAATACAAAAACAAA
>JAFQWY010000224.1 GCA_017407225.1 Clostridia bacterium
CATTTCCATCGGTGACGGTGCGGCAAAGTCCACGGATACCTCCAACGCCAACAGCCAGAAGCTGATTACCGAACCGATCAACGGGTGCTACATGACCGGTGCGGGCGATAAGTCCGGTAATACCGTCGGCATCGACTACGCGGCGATTGTCACCCCGCTGTCCAACTCCGTGAAGAACGCCACCATTGCGAACGTGGTCATCATCGTGGAATGGGACACCGCAGACTGATAAACAGAATACGTTGCGAATGGGGCAGTTTCTGAAAAAGGACTGCCCTTTTTTCGTGGAAAGGAAGTTCTATGAAAAGAAAAAGAATTTTGTCCCTCGTTTTTTCCGTAGTCATGCTCCTGTCTCTCGGCATCACAGCTTCTGCGGCGAACAGTACCACGGCAACCGTCCCCGTGACGCTGACCGTGGATAACCAGTACCGCGCGGTGAACGTGACCGTTCCGGCAGCACTTCCGGTTCATGTCATCAACGGGACTGTAATCACAGCGGACAATGCGGTGATTACGAACAACTCCAAAAACGGGAATATTCAGGTCACAGCGGTTTCTGTAACGGACGGTGCATACAAGGTCGGGGATTACGAAAATTTCTCCGGAAAACAGACTATCGTGCTGAAGATCAACGATTGTGTGACGAAGGGTTCCGGAAGCATGGCGATCACGAAAACCGCATTTCCGAAGATCGCGCCGCAGGGGAGTCTCCCGCTGACCTATTTCGCCAAGATTTCCGGGGATGCACAGAACGCAGAAAATCTCGAAGCGGCAAAGGTCGTGTTTACGATTTCGATTGTTGATTAACTTGGAGGACGATTATGAAAAGATTTGCAAAACAGCTTCTCTCCCTGATGATGGTTCTTGCATTATCCATCGGGCTGTCTATCACCGCTTTTGCGGCTGTGATCTGTCCCAACTGTGATGAATACTGCACTTACGATATCGAATATGAACAGTGGGGTGATAAATATCACTGCATCCGCGGCTGGTGTTCCGAGTGCGGAGAGGATATCTATCAGGGAACAAATGCCGGTGTTCATGATATGGTCGATGGGGTCTGTGAACTCTGCGGCTATGACGATGGAAGCGGCGATTGGGATGATACCTGTTATCACGATTACACCGATATCGACTGGGACGGCTGTGAATGGGAGGAATACTGCGAGGACTGCGGTGAAGTCCTCGATTCCGGTATAGATCACGGCTCCACCTATACGGAATGGGACGGATGCGAATGGTACGAATACTGCAGAGATTGCGGCGAACTGTTAGACTACGGCAACGAACACGGGGATTACACCTACACCGAATGGGATGGCTGTGAGTGGTATGAATACTGTGACGGATGCAATGAACTTGTAGATTACGGCACCGATCACGGCAGCTATGAATACGGCGATTGGGAGTATTACAACAGCTCCCGTCATCGCCGACTGTACGGATGCGAAGACTGCGGCGAAGGTTCCTATGAGTACAGCTATCATTCCACCACATCGGAATACAGTCAGTACAGCTCCACACAGCATACCGTGGGCAGTTATTGTTCCGCCTGTTCTTCCTATATCGGTTCCACTTCCTATGAAAGTCACGATTTCTCCTACGGTTCATGGACGAATTACAGCGGCAGTCAGCACAGACGAAGCGTTTACTGCTCCGACTGCGGATACAGCGGTTATGAATATGCGAATCACTCTCTGAATTACGGTTCGTGGACTTCTACCGGATCGTCTCAGCATAAGCGCACGGTCAGCTGTTCCTGTGGTTACAGTACCACCGAAACTGCCAGTCATAACCTGACTTATGGTGTGTGGACGAACTATTCCTCCAGTCAGCATAAGCGTACAATTTCCTGCTCCACCTGTTCGTACAGTACGACCGAATATGCAAGCCATACAATCACCAATGGTGAGTGGACAAGCATTTCCGATGCTCAGCACAGCCGTACAGGTTCCTGTTCATGTGGATATAGCGGAACTGAAACGGAAGATCACGAGCTTACCTACGGAGAATGGGAATTTTACGATGAGTATGAACACATTCGTGAAGTGTCCTGTGACTGTGGGTATGAATCCACCGAAATCGAACCTCATACCGATCCCGACGACGACGGATACTGCGACGACTGCGATTATCTGACTTCCCGCTTTTCCGTAACCGTTCCGGCATATCTTCTGCTGACAGTATCGGAACACGGCATTGTCTATTCC
This sequence comes from Clostridia bacterium, assembly GCA_017407225.1. Lineage (GTDB taxonomy): Bacteria > Bacillota > Clostridia > Oscillospirales > CAG-272 > UMGS1696. The sequence continues at coordinate 2,211 of JAFQWY010000224.1, forward strand.
GCCGCTGATGCAGTGATCATCAACAATTCCACCGGTGCTGTGGCGGTGACTTCTCTGACGGTGACGGCTGAAAACGGATGGTACATCGTCCCATATACCACAGAAATGGCAGATGAAAAAGTGGATTCCCGTTTGATCGGATTCACGGTGAATCACGCCGAAACCGAAAATTACGGCATTACCGAACAGCTTTCCGTATACGACTGGCAGATTGCATCAAACGGCAGTCTGCCTCTTGTCTATTCCGCTAATGTATCCGCCGCATCCGCACCCATTGAGGAACAGGTTCTGACGCTGGTGTTTGTTTTCGATTGGGCAGCATAATGGGAGGTGATGCCTCATGCAGGAGGAAGTCGAAAGCCGGACAGTGGCGTTATCCATCAGCACTGCAAAACTGACCGGATCGGTCTTCAAGGCGGCTGTAGCGAAGTTTTTACAGCATATCAAAGAACAGCAGAGAGATAAAGCCCATACCGGACCGGTCAAACCAACGGGGAAACAGACCGTTAAGCAGCTCATCGGACAGAATCAGGGTGTCACCAATATCGAGATCAGCAGCAAAAACATCGGAGATTTCGACCGGGTTGCCCGGAAATACGGTGTGGACTATGCCGTGATGAAGGACAAATCCGGCGAGAAACCGAAATATCTGGTGTTCTTCAAGGCAAGGGACACCGATGCACTGACCGCCGCTTTCCGGGAATATACGGCATCCGCATTGGGACACAGCAAGCGTCCGTCCGTGGTAAAGCAGCTGCAGAACGCCCGTGCCAATGCACCTGAACGTACACCGGATAAGGTTCGTGTGAAGAACAAGGGGATCGACCGATGAAAAAGCCTGTGAATATCAAGAAAATTCTCCTGCCGAACTTGCCCTATGTGTTCATCGGTCTGTTTGCCACCAACCTCGGTGAAGCGTACCGTCTGATGCCCGGTGCAGACCTTTCGGCAAAGCTGATGAATATCACAGTCGGATTTTCGGCGGCATTTGATTCCCTTATGCCCAGCTTTCATCCCTTTGATCTGCTTATCGGTGCCGCAACCGGCGGTCTGCTCCGTCTTGCCGTGTATCTCAAGGGCAAGAACGCAAAGAAATACCGCAGAAATGAGGAATACGGCTCGGCAAGATGGGGGACGCCAGCGGATATCGCTCCTTTCGTCGATCCGGTGTTTGAGAATAACGTGATCCTCACCCAGACGGAAAGCTTGATGATGTCCAACCGTCCGCCCGATCCGAAAAATGCCCGGAACAAAAATGTCCTCATCATTGGCGGTTCCGGCTCCGGGAAAACAAGGTTTTTCATCAAGCCCCAGATTCTCCAAGCCCATTCGTCGTACTGCATCACCGATCCGAAAGGCAGTCTGATCGTGGAAACGGGACGTTTTCTACAACGCAAGAACTACCGGATCAAGGTGTTCAACACGATCAACTTCCAGAAAAGTATGCACTATAACCCCTTCGCCTACATCCACAGCGAAAAGGATATCTTGAAACTGGTGAACTGCCTGATTACCAACACAAAAGGTGACGGAAAAGCCGGTGATGAGTTCTGGACGAAGGCGGAAACCCTGCTGTATACCGCCATCATCGGCTATATTTACTACAAGGCTCCCGTGGAGGAACAGAACTTCGCCACACTGCTTGAGTTCATCAACGCCTTTGAAATCCGGGAGGACGACGAGGATTTCAAGAACAATGTGGATATTCTCTTTGAAAATCTGGAAGCCGAAGACCCGAACCACTTTGCTGTAAGGCAGTATAAAAAGTTCAAGCTGAGTGCCGGCAAGACTGCCAAAAGTATACTCGTGAGCTGCGGTGCCAGATTGGCTCCTTTCGATATTTCCGAAGTCCGGGAGATCACCATGTATGACGAACTGGAACTGGATACGCTGGGTGATAAAATCTATCTGAACACGAAAAAGGACGATGAATCCTATCAGAAAACGGCTCTGTTTCTTATCATGAGCGATACGGACAGTACCTTCAACTTCCTCATTTCTATGATCTACACACAGCTTTTCAATCTGCTCTGTGAAAAGGCGGATGATGTATACGGCGGCAGGCTCCCGGTTCATGTGCGCTGTCTGATTGACGAAGCGGCGAATATCGGTCAGATTCCGAATCTGGAAAAGCTGGTGGCTACGATCCGTTCAAGAGAAATCTCCGCCTGTCTGGTTCTGCAGGCACAGTCACAGCTAAAAGCCTTGTACAAGGACAGCGCGGACACCATCATCGGCAACATGGATTCCCGTCTGTTCCTCGGCGGCTCCGAACCAACTACCCTGAAGGAGCTGTCAACGGCACTCGGAAAAGAGACCATTGACATAGCGAACACCGGAGAAAGCCGTGGGCGGGAGACTTCCCATTCGCAGAATTTCCAGAAACTCGGTCACGAACTGGCTTCCGTGGATGAGCTGGCGGTTCTCGACGGCGGCAAGTGCATCTTACAGCTCCGCGGTGTGAGACCCTTCAAATCGGATAAGTTTGACATCACGAAGCATAAAAATTACAGATACCTTTCGGATGCGAACGAAAAAAACAAGTTCAATATCGAAAAGTATCTGTCTGCACGACTGAAACCGAAGCCGGAGGAGGTATACGAAATCTATGAAGTAGAGGTAAGTGAAGACAGCTAAGACAACCGCAGACACTCAGAACACCAAAAACAAAATGACCACTTTCAAAATATATCCAATAAAATTTTGAAAGGAGGCAGCCCGGCAGAACCGGTGGTCTGCAGAAATGCAAATCTGCCCGGCTGATTTTTTGTTAATGGATTTTTTCAACAGCGCGGTTGAAACCCTGCAGACCCTTGTGGTAGCTCTCGGTGCCGGTCTCGGCGTTTGGGGCGTAATCAACCTTCTGGAAGGATATGGAAACGACAACCCCGGCGCACAGTCCCAGGGCATGAAACAGCTCATGGCTGGCGGCGGTGTTGCGCTGATCGGTATCACACTCATCCCGCTGCTCTCCGGTCTCTTTGGTTAATACACAACGCAATGATTCCCAGACCATATACCCGCGGGGAGCTGTCACGGCAATTCGGGCAGTTCCCCTGGAAAGGGGGGAAGCGTAAATGGATGCAATATGGGAATCCATACTGAACGGACTGCACAGAATCCTCGTGGAAGGGGTTATCGCCAACCTGTCGGGGATGTTCGATTACGTCAATGAACAGGTCGGGGATATTGCCGCACAGGTCGGTACCACACCGTCCGCGTGGAATGCGAGCATCTATAATATGGTAAGAAACCTCTCCGAAACGGTGATTTTGCCCATTGCAGGAGTGATTCTTGCCTTTGTCATGACGCTGGAGCTGATTCAGATGGTCGCAGACAAAAACAGTATGCACGACGTGGACACATGGATGTTCTTCAAGTGGATCTTCAAAACCGCCTGTGCCGTACTGATCGTGACAAATACATGGAATATTGTCATGGGCGTATTCGATGCGGCGCAAAGTGTGGTGGACAGCTCTGTCGGCGTGATCTCCTCAACAGCACCGCTGGATATCTCCACAGTTACGGCTGATCTGGAAGCAAGGCTCATGGAAATGGAGATCGGCGAGCTGTTCGGCATCTGGATGCAGACCTGCTTCGTGGGAATTGCCATGTGGATTCTGTCCGCCTGCATTTTTGTCATCGTCTACGGCAGAATGATTGAGGTGTACATCGTGACCAGCATTGCTCCCATTCCCATGGCAACGATGACCAACCGTGAATGGGGCGGCATGGGACAGAATTACCAGCGAAGCCTGTTTGCTTTAGGATTTCAGGCATTTCTCATCGTGGTATGCGTGGCGATCTATGCGGCTCTGGTGCAGAACATCGCTCTGACGGACGATATTCTGTATGCCATCTGGACCTGCGTGGGGTATACGGTTCTGCTGTGCTTCTGTCTGTTCAAGACGGGTAGTCTGAGCAAGGCGATCTTTAATGCCCACTAAACGGAGGTAAGAATATGGCTTATGTACCCGTACCGAAAGACCTGAACAACGTGAAAACCAAGGTCTTTCTCAACCTGACCAAACGACAGCTCATCTGTTTCGGCAGCGGTGCCCTTCTGGGTATACCGCTTTTCTTTTTCCTCAAAAACAGCATAGCCACCAGTGCGGCGGCGATCTGTATGATCGTAGTCATGCTGCCGTTTTTCCTACTGGCAATGTACGAAAAGAACGGTCAGCCGCTGGAAAAGATACTGCGGAATATCATCCGTGTAAGCGTGATCCGACCGAAACAAAGACCGTACCGAACAAACAATTTCTACTCTGCCCTTGAACGGCAAGATAAACTCGACAAGGAGGTTTACAGGATTGTCAACGGCAAAACCAGTGAAAAAACTGACAAAAGCCGAAAGACAAAAGATTGAAGAAGCAATCGCAAAGGCGAAGAACAAAAACAGCAAGCAGATGTCGGCACAGGACAGCATCCCGTTTCAGCGGATGTTCCCAGACGGTATCTGCCGCGTTACAGACAGTTATTACACGAAAAGCATCCAGTTTCACGACATCAACTATTTACTCAACCAGAATGAGGACAAAACTGCTATCTTTGACGGATGGTGCGACTTTCTCAACTATTTCGACAGTTCGATCAAGTTTCAGATTTCCTTCGTGAACATGGCAGCGAACCGGGATACTTACAGCGATCAGATTTCCATTCCTCTACGTGGTGACGAGGACGACAGCATCCGTGCGGAATATACCGAAATGCTGCGGAATCAGCTGGCGAAAGGCAATAACGGACTGATCAAAACCAAATATCTCACCTTCGGCATTGAAGCGGAAGGACTGAAAACCGCAAAGCCCCGTCTGGAACGGATCGAAACCGATATTCTCAACAACTTCAAGCGGCTCGGCGTGACGGCGGTTCCCTTGAACGGTATGGAACGCCTGCACCTCATGCACGATATGCTCCGCATCGACACCCCGGAACCGTTTCATTTTTCGTGGGACTGGCTGGCTCCGTCTGGCTTGTCCGTCAAGGACTTCATTGCACCGTCTTCCTTTGAGTTCCGTACAGGGAAGGTGTTCGGTCTTGGCAGCAAGATCGGTGCTGTCAGCTTTCTGCAGATTCTCGCACCGGAACTGAATGACCGTATGCTTGCAGATTTTCTCGATATGGAAAGTTCCGTGGTAGTGACGATGCACGTTCAGTCCGTGGATCAGGTGAAAGCCATCAAGACCATCAAGCGGAAGATCACCGACCTTGACCGGATGAAGATGGACGAGCAGAAAAAGGCAGTCCGGCAGGGGTACGACATGGACCTGCTCCCGACCGACCTTGCCACCTACGGTGCGGAAGCAAAGAAACTTTTGCAGGATCTGCAGTCCCGGAATGAGCGAATGTTTCTCTTAACCTTTATGGTGCTGAATGTTGCCGACACAAGACAGAAGCTGGAGAATAACATTTTTCAGGCAAACTCCATTGCCCAGAAATACAACTGTCAGCTCACCCGCCTGGACTTTCAGCAGGAAGAAGGGCTTATGAGCAGTCTTCCCATCGGTCTGAACCAGATCGAAATTCAGCGCGGACTGACCACATCCAGCACAGCGATTTTCGTTCCTTTTACCACACAGGAGCTGTTCCAAAGCGGTAAGGAAGCTTTGTACTGCGGACTGAACGCACTTTCCAATAACCTCATCATGGTGGATCGGAAGCTGCTCAAGAACCCCAACGGTCTGATCCTTGGTACCCCCGGTTCCGGCAAATCCTTTTCCGCAAAGCGTGAGATCGCCAATGTATACCTCGTTACGGACGACGATATCATCATCTGCGACCCCGAAGCGGAGTATGGCGCACTGACAGAACGCCTTCACGGACAGATCATCCGGATTTCTCCTACATCGGAAGACTATATCAACCCGATGGACTTGAATCTGAACTATAGTGATGACGAAAATCCCTTATCTTTGAAATCCGACTTTATTCTCAGCTTGTGTGAACTGATCGTCGGCGGCAAGGAAGGTCTGCTTCCTGTGGAGAAAACCGTTATCGACCGTTGTGTTCGGATGGTGTACCGGGACTATCTTGCCGACCCTGTTCCGGAGAAAATGCCGATTCTCGAAGACCTGTACAGCGAACTGCTCCGGCAGGAGGAAAAAGAAGCACAGTACATCGCAACGGCGCTGGAAATCTACGTCACCGGTTCACTCAATGTGTTCAATCACCGCACCAACATCAACATCGAAAACCGTATCGTAAATTTCGACATCAAGGAACTCGGCAAACAGCTCAAGAAAATCGGGATGCTCGTCGTACAGGATGCCGTGTGGAACCGTGTTACCGTCAACCGTGAAGCGAAAAAGTCCACACGTTACTACATCGACGAAATGCACCTCCTTCTGAAAGAGGAACAGACTGCTGCCTACACCGTGGAAATCTGGAAGCGATTCCGTAAGTGGGGCGGCATTCCGACCGGCATCACGCAGAACGTGAAGGACCTGCTTGCTTCCAAGGAAATTGAAAACATCATGGAAAACTCGGACTATGTGTATATGCTCAATCAGGCGGCGGGTGACAGGCAGATTCTCGCACAGAAGCTGAATATCTCACCGCACCAGCTTTCCTATGTAACCCATTCCGGCGAAGGTGAGGGGCTTCTGTTCTACGGCTCGGTAATTCTGCCCTTTGTTGACCGATTCCCGAAGGATACGGAGCTGTACCGGATTATGACAACCCGTTTGTCTGAGACGGCAGAAACATAACAAAATGAAAGGATATATAGAATATGGAAAAGATTCTCGGTAAGTACACCCACAACACCCTTGGCACCCTCCGTACCATCAAGGCAGACGGTGAGAATCTGTTCTGCGCCGCAGATGTGGCAGCTATGCTCGGATTCAGTGACCCGAAAAGCACGATTGCCTATCACTTTCCCGGTGCGGAAAAGCATGAGCATTATGCTCTCGGAAAGCAGGTTCGTATGTGTCCGATGAAGTTTATCCCCCTTGAAGCGGTGGAATATCTCATGGAACGCAGTACGGGTGATATGGTCGGTGTATTCCGCACATGGTTCTATGGAGATGTCCTCTATGCTATGGGATGCGGTGCCGTTACGGAAACTGACGATCCCTATGATCCCGAACGGGAGTATCTCATCCACTTCGGGGACTACATGAAACACATCAACGATAAGCTGTTCCTTCTGCTGATGCTCCGTGAAATGATTGCGGATGTAAAGAAACTGCCGGATTGTCAGCATACCAGAGAAATCCGCGCGTTTGCCGAGAATTGTGGCAAGGAAACGGATGCCATGTGGGAAGGTTGGGGGATTCCCGAACGCTATCTGGACAGCGATGACCCGGAAGATCTTCTCGATCTGCTGGAAATGGAGCTGATCCCTCCGGAACTGGTGGGATACCGCTATGAGCCTGAATATATTCCCAATGAACTGGAAGATGAACCCGAAGACGATTCCGGTAATGACGATGCGGCATACAATCTGCTCGATATCATGGAGAGAATCATTGGAGAAGCCGCAGACAGGGTGAACATGGTACATGAAGCCCTGAAAAAAGGCAAGGAGACGCTGTGTGCGGGGTAATTTGCGGTTTAGCGACGACCAGAAACCACCATCGAAGCTGGCACATGGAATACAGGATATTCCTGTGAATCTGGCTGTCGGCACAGTACATCGGGAAATCCATGAAAGCGAACAAGACAATGTGGGTGTGGAAGCGGCACATAAAATTGAAGCCAGCGCGGAAATCGGTGGGCATCTCACACAGAATGCTCACCGTTCCCATAGTCAAAATAAACGGACGGAAAGAACCGATCCATACGCATCCAATCCCCAATCCAAGTCCCAGCAGAAACGGGCGATCCGACAGGAATATGCCGCCGCAAAACATTCACAGAGTACAGCCGAAACCGCCAGAACTACTACAAAAACCGCCAAACGTGCTGCCGGAGGACAGAAAAATGTTCGGCGATTCGTAACGAATAACAAGCATATTCTTCTCATCTTCGGCGGCATTCTGGTGATGCTTTTGTTCCTCATGTCCGCAGTTTCTTCCTGTTCCATGCTGTTTCAGGGCGGTATATCCGCATTCAGTTCATCGGTGTATACAGGAGAAGATGTAGATATGCAGTCTGCTGAGACACTATATCTTGTGATGGAGGAGGAATTGCAGGAATATCTTGATAATTACGAATCGGAATATGAATTTGAATCATATATCTTTGACCTTGACGAAATCGGTCATAATCCGTATGAACTGACCGCACTCATCACAGCTTTACATGGCGGTTCGTGGACTGCGGACGAAATCGGCGATATTCTTGCGGAAATCTTTGAAGCACAGTATATCCTGACCGAAGAAATTCATGGAGATACCGTCATAATCACGCTTGAATCCACATCCATTGGAGAACTTGCAGAGGTATTGCTGACGGAAGAACAGCTTGAAATGTACGAAGTGTATTTTACGGTACTGGAAGACCGAACAGACTTATTTGAAACCGAGTAAAGGAGGGACTCATTTGAACAAGAAGGTAGTAAAGCTACGTGCGGAACGTGCGAATAACGAGGAAAAGATCGCCGCACTGCAGACACGGAACGAAGAAATCGACCGCCAGATTACGGAACTGGAAAACACCGACATCATCGGCATGGTGCGTGAATGCGGATTGACCCCGGATATGCTGGCGGCTCTGATTCAGTCGATGAAGCAGAACCCTGTCCCCAAAAATACGGAAGAAACGGAGGAAAACCATGTGGAAGAATAAGGCGATTACGATGCTGTCGGCGGTGCTTTGTGCGTCAATGCTTGCACTTGGCGTATCGGCTGACGGATATTTCGCATCGGATGAAAACGGAACTGCCGCACCGCCCGATGCCATCGACAGCATTACCGTATCTACGGAGGAAGTCGGCACGGACATAAGCCGTCCGGAAATCGAATGGGACGAAGATGCCGAAGAAATCACCGGAGAGATCGGGGATTTCATGTCCGGTTTTCTCGATCTGTTCGGCGGTACTGCTCTGACCCCAAACGGGAATCTGACGCTGGTGGACGATATCCTGCAGGATGAAAGCTACTATGTCAGCGGCGAAAAAGTGGTGCAGGACAAGCAGTTCATCACCGTGCAGAGTAAAAACGGCAACTATTTCTATATTGTCATCGACCGCAGCGGAGACAAGGAAAACGTATATTTTCTGAACATGGTGGACGAAGCCGACCTGATGGCTCTGATCGAAACCGATTCTGAGGAAACCGAAGAAGAAACGGAGCCCCCGAAAATCTGCGAGTGCAAGGATAAATGTACCGCAGGAGAAGTGGATACCGACTGTCCCGTGTGTACTTTGAAAATGACGGACTGCAAAGGAAAAGAGGTTGTTGTGACTCCTGCTGAGCCTGTGGAAGAACCGGAGAAAAAGAGTGACAGCAACGCCATTGTCCTGCTTCTGATCCTCGGTCTTACAGGCGGCGGTGCTGTGTATTACTTTAAGTTCCGCAAGCCGAAAGAGGACGTCAGAGGAAACACCGATCCGGATGACTATCCCTATCCGGAGGAGGACGATAATCTTGATGATGTGGAGTATGAGACGGAGAAGGATTCCGGTGCATAATTCCGCACGAAATCCATTGTTTGACCTCGCGCTTTCGACGCATACGTCGCAACTTTACGGTCAGTGGGCGAAAATGGTAAATATAATTTCTGGCGGCGATACCTGAAAGCTGAAATATTTATGAAACTTCCATTTTTGCTGTTGTATTTTACGAAGAATTATGGTATAATGATTACAGCTAAGGAAAGGAGCTGAACGTATGCCTAACATCAAACCCGTATCGGATTTACGGAATTACAATGAAGTTCTTCGTGATATCTCCGTGGGGGAACCGGTATTCCTCACCAAAAACGGACGCGGCAGATACGCCATCGTAGACATGGAAGAATATGAACGGACACACGCGACCATCAAACTGCTGTCCGAACTGGCGAAGGGTGAAAAAAGCGGTAAGGAAAAGGGCTGGCTCAGTATCAGTGATATCGAAAGCAGTCTGGGTATAAGCGGTGAGTAAACTGAACTTTTCGCCCGAAGCACAAAGCGATCTTCTGGATATCAAGCGGTACATCACCGAGGAGCTTGACAGTCCGATGGCTGCGGAAAATACGCTGAAAAAGATTCTGAAGAATATCCGTATGCTGGAATTCCAGCCGCACATCGGCGCACCGCTTTCCTCCATTGTCGATATTGACACCCATTACCGCTTCCTTGTCTGCGGCAATTACCTTGCGTTCTATTATGTGGAGAACGACGAGGTATATATCGTAAGA
>JAFQWY010000036.1 GCA_017407225.1 Clostridia bacterium
ATCCATATCGGAGAACAACAAATGGTCGGTACAGCGCAGGTTTCAAAACGGTACGTTCAAGCTGTGTAGCCCGCCATACGGGTACGAGTGGAAGAACGGCAGCATGGTGATCTGTCCGGAACAGGCGGAAGTCGTAAAGAGAATTTTTGCGAAAACGCTTTCAGGCAAAGGCTCTCAGACAATAGCAAACGGTTTGAATGCGGACGGAATCAAGCCGAAAAGGGGAGAACGCTGGAATGCAACGACAATCCGCTGTATGCTCAGGAACGAGAAATATACAGGGGATGTTATTTTCCAGAAAACCTTCACCGACAGTCAGTTCAACCGTCATCGCAATGTTGGTCAGCGTGACCAGTACATGGCGGTGGAACATCACGAAGCGATCATCAGCAAAGAGGATTTTGAAGCCGTAACGGAAATCATTGCTCAGAGAGCCGCAGAAAAAGGGCTTACACAAGGTTCCCGGAAATACCTGAACCGATATGCTTTTTCCGGAAAAATTGTCTGCGGCGAATGCGGAGGTACATTCAAACGCAGACATCACAGCAGTACGGGCGGAAAGTATGTTGCATGGTGCTGTGCAATGCATCTTGAAAACAAAGAGAAATGTTCCATGCTCTATGTCCGTGATGATGATCTGAAACTGGCTTATGTAACCCTGCTCAACAAACTGATTTTCGGTCATAAGCTGATCCTTCGTCCCTATCTGAAAGCTTTGCAGGAAAACTCCGGAGATGAAAACATTCAGCGGATCAAACGTCTGGAAGAGATGCTTTCCCAGAATACGGAACAGCGAGAACTGCTTACCAGACTGCTGGCGCAGGGGTATATTGACCAGATTCTTTATACCAGAGAAAACAATGCGCTTCTTGAACAGGCAGACGGGTTCCGCAGGGAGATCGATGCCATCAACAACAGCACTGCAGGAGACATGAATCTGGTCACAGAAACGGAACAGGTTCTGCACTTTGCGGAACGCGGAAGTATGATCGCAGAATTTGACGATCTGTTGTTTGAGAAATTTGTTGACTGTATTCGGGTGGACAGTCGTCAGCAGATTAGTTTTGTTCTGAAATGCGGACTGACGCTCAGCGAAAGGATTGGTGATTAAATGAGTCACACGCTATACGGCTACTGGATCAAAAACGGAAAAGCATTTATCGACGAAATTGCCGCCGAAAAAATCCGACAGCTTTACAAGAACTACCTCGCAGGACTCTCGTTAGAGAACGCCGCCATGGAAGCCGGAATTGACGCTTCCCACGGAACGGTAAAGCGCATCATGGAGAACCGCCGGTATCTCGGTGACGACTTCTATCCGGAAATTATTGATACATATACCTTTACGGAAACAATGCTGGAACTGGAGCGGAGAAAGAAAGCCCTTGGACGCACCAACCGCATCAAGCCGGTTATCCAAAAAACTGCGCCTGTGAATTTCCGCTTCGGTGAAATCAAGGAATACCACGATTCACCGGCGGCACAGGCAGAATACCTTTACAGTCTGATAGAAAGTGAGGAAACATAATGGGAAACATAACGGTCATCCCTGCCAGACGGCAGATCGGATCAACCGACCGAAAAAAGGAAGAGACGCCGAAGCTCCGGGTTGCAGCGTACTGCCGGGTCAGTACCGACAGCGATGAGCAGGCACTCAGCTACGAAGCACAGATCGAACACTATACAGAGTATATACAGCAGAATCCGGACTGGGTTCTGGCAGGCATATTCGCGGATGACGGGATCTCCGGGACAAACACCAAGAAACGAACGGAGTTCAACCGCATGATCGATGCGTGTATGGCGGGAGACATCGATATGGTGATCTCCAAGTCCATCAGCCGGTTTGCGAGAAATACGCTCGACTGCCTCAAATACATCCGTCAGCTGAAGGAGAAAAACAT
>JAFQWY010000225.1 GCA_017407225.1 Clostridia bacterium
TATGATGTAACGGTTATCACACTTGACCGGGACAGCGGTGAATGGCGTAATTATACCATGCTGTCCGTCGATCATGAAGCAGAAAAGGCGATTGATGCCTATGAAGCGGAATTTGGTGCGGACGGGTATCGTGCTTTTCCGGGGAACGCTCCCGAACAGGAAGCATTGTCTGACCGTACCTATGCAGAAGAACATCTGATACCGGAGGAAACGATGTTCACCATCGGCAATAAGCCATACATGGTTGACCGGGTGGATTTGGATTCCATGACCGTCCATTATCAATATATTGGTGTGATTATACCGCAAGGAGAAGAAATCTTTCACTCTGCTCCGGTGGATGTCATTCGCCGGTATATCGAGATTGATGATATAAAGATGAATCTGACACCCGAACAGCAGACCATCGTGGAAGCCTTTGAAACCGGCGGGTTTGTCTTTAATCCTTCTCCCAACAATGAAATCCGCTTTGACGATGCTGCCGGTTATCCTATGACATACAAAACGTGGGAGGATGCTTATGCCGCCATTGACAGTACGGAACTGCGGGATTCCCCCGGACTGCGGAAAGAAGTTCAGCAAATTCTGCATCCGGAACCTCCGGTTGAGAATGTAACTGTTCCGGAAGAACCGCAGGAAATCACAACAAAGACAGTTGCAGTCTACCCGGCAGAAGAAAAACATCTTCCCTATGATGTAGTTATCCAGACCATCGGCACAAATGAACCCAAGGAAATCACACCAGAAAACTTCCGGATCACGGATGATGATCTCGGCACAGGCGGCGCAAAAGCGAAATTCCGGATGAACATGGACGCCATAAATACCCTAAAGCAGATCGAAACCGAAAAACGTCATGCGACTCCGGTGGAACAGGAGATTCTTTCAAAATACGTCGGCTGGGGTGGTCTGGCGGATGCTTTCGATGATTCCAAGGAAAACTGGAAATCAGAATACGCAGAACTGTCCGCCGCACTGACACCGGAGGAATACACCGCTGCACGTTCCTCAACCTTGAACGCTCATTATACCTCACCCACCGTAATCAAGGCAATCTACGAAGCTGTCGGCAACATGGGATTCCAGAGTGGGAATATATTGGAACCGGCAATGGGCGTAGGGAATTTCTTCGGACTTCTGCCGGAGGAAATGGCAGGATCGAAGCTGTACGGCGTGGAACTGGACAGTATCACCGGACGGATTGCCAAGCAGCTTTATCCGAACGCCGATATTACTGTGGCGGGATTTGAAACCACGGACAGGCGGGGCTTCTTCGACCTTGCCGTAGGCAATGTCCCTTTCGGGAACTATAAAGTCAATGACCGGGCTTACAACAAGCTCGGTTTTTCCATTCACGACTACTTTTTCGCAAAAACGCTGGATCAGGTCCGTCCTGGCGGAGTGATTGCGTTTGTGACTTCACGCTATACGATGGATAAGCAGTCCCCGGAAGTGCGGAAATACATCGCAGAACGTGCGGATCTGCTTGGTGCTATTCGTCTGCCGAACAACGCTTTTAAGAAAAATGCAGGAACAGAGGTTACAACGGACATCCTGTTCCTGCAGAAACGTGACCGTCCGCAGGTGATCGAACCGGATTGGGTACACCTCGGACAGACACCGGACGGAATTACCGTCAACAGCTATTTCGTCGAACACCCGGAAATGGTTCTCGGTACGCTGAAACTGGACGATATGATGTACGGCGATAAGAAAGAGGTAACGTGTGAACCTCTGCCTAATACCAGCCTTGCAGATTTATTAAAAGAAGCTGTAAAGCATATTGGCGGACAGTATCAAGAAGCGGAACTGCCTGACCTCGGGGATAACGAAGCCATTGATAAAACACTTCCCGCTGACCCGAACGTGAAGAATTACAGCTACACCGTGGTGGATGGCGAAGTATACTACCGTGAAAACTCCATCATGGTACAGCCAAACCTGAATGCCACGGCACAGGAACGTGTGAAAGGCATGGTGGAGCTGCGGGACTGTGTGCATGATCTGATCGACAAGCAGCTATACGGTGCAGGAGATATAGAAATCACACAGATACAGAACCGGCTGAATCAGCTTTACGATGACTTTACCGCAAAGTACGGACTCATCAACGATCGTCCCAACCGTGCCGCCTTTGCAGAGGATTCGTCCTACTATCTGCTCTGCTCTCTGGAAATTCTGGACGAAGATCATAAGCTGAAACGGAAAGCGGATATGTTTACCAAACGGACGATCATGCCCAATACAGTGATCACATCGGTCGATACCGCTGCCGAAGCTCTGGCGGTTTCTATTGCGGAAAAAGCAAGGGTAGATATGCCGTATATGTCCGAACTCACCGGCAAATCAGCGGAAGAACTTGTAGCCGATCTCCGGGGTGTAATCTTCCAGATTCCCGAACCGGTGAAAAGTGATGGAAGTGTTCGCTATGTCACAGCAGACGAATACCTTTCCGGCAATGTCCGTGAAAAACTGCGGATTGCGGAAGCATTCGCTGCTGACAATCCTGCCTTTGCCGTCAATGTAGAAGCTCTGACTGCCGCACAGCCGAAGAAGCTGGAAGCACACGAAATTGATGTCCGGTTGGGTGCCACATGGATTGATAAGGAATACATCCAGCAATTCATGATGGAGCTGCTGAATCCTGCATTCTATCACCGGCGCAAGATCAGCGTGAACTATTCCGAAGTTACGGCGGAGTGGAACATTACAGGCAAAAGCGTAGATTCAAACAACATCAATTCATACCATGTCTACGGCACAGACCGGATCAACGCATACAGGATTCTGGAAGATACGCTGAACCTCAGGGATGTCCGGATTTACGATACTGTCACTGATGCAGATGGAAAAGAACGTCGTGTACTGAACTCCAAGGAAACCACCCTGGCACAGCAGAAGCAGCAGGCCATCAAGGATGCTTTTCAGGATTGGATATGGAAAGACTCAGACAGACGACACACGCTGGTGGATCGGTACAACGAACTGTTCAACAGCAGCAAACCCAGAGAATACAACGGAGAACATATCCGTTTCAACGGCATGAATCCCGAAATCTCTCTCCGTGAGCATCAGAAAAATGCCGTTGCCCACATTCTCTACGGCGGGAATACCCTGCTGGCACACGAAGTGGGGGCCGGGAAGACGTTTGAAATGGTGGCGGCGGCAATGGAGAGTAAACGTCTGGGATTGTGTAATAAACCGCTGTTTGCCGTTCCCAATCACCTGACCGAACAGTGGGCAAGCGAATTCCTGCGGCTGTACCCATCAGCGAATATCCTTGTGACCACCAAGAAAGATTTTGAACCGGCGAACCGGAAGAAATTCTGCGCCAGAATCGCCACCGGCAACTATGATGCAGTTATCATGGGACACAGCCAGTTTGAGAAAATCCCCATGTCCAAGGAACGGCAGGAACAACTCCTGCAGGCACAGATCGAAGAAATTACGGAAGGGATCGAAGAACTGGAATCCAGCAATGCGGAACGGTTTACCATCAAGCAGCTTGAACGGACGAAGAAAAGTCTGGAAGTGAAATTAGCAAAGCTGCAGGACGATAGCCGTAAGGATGATGTGATTACCTTTGAGCAGCTCGGTGTGGACCGGCTCTATGTGGACGAAGCGCATTCATACAAGAACTGCTTCCTCTACACAAAGATGCGGAATGTAGCCGGACTTTCCACTACGGATTCGCAGAAATCATCCGACATGCTCATGAAATGCCGCTATCTGGATGAGATTACCGGCAGCAAAGGTGTAGTGTTCGCCACAGGTACGCCTGTCAGCAACAGTATGACGGAACTCTACACCATGATGCGGTACCTGCAGCATGACACACTGGTGCAGAAAGGTCTGTCCCATTTTGACGCATGGGCATCTACCTTCGGGGAAACCTCCACCGCCATTGAACTGGCACCGGAAGGAACCGGCTACCGGGCAAGAACCCGCTTCGCAAAATTCTTCAATCTCCCGGAACTGATGAATCTGTTTAAGGAAGCAGCCGACATTAAGACCGCTGACCAGCTCCATCTTCCCACACCGATTGCGGTTTTCCATAATGTAGTGGCAGAACCCACGGAAGTGCAGCTTGCCATGATGGAGGAACTGTCCGAACGGGCATCCAAAGTACACAGTGGTACTGTTGACCCGTCCATTGACAATATGCTCAGCATAACGTCGGACGGACGGAAACTGGGACTGGATCAGCGGATTATCAATCCCAATCTGCCGGATGATCCTATGAGTAAAGTGAATATGTGTGTGGACAATATCTTCACCATCTGGCAGGAGAATATGGCTGA
>JAFQWY010000226.1 GCA_017407225.1 Clostridia bacterium
CATACCTATTATCACGCCGTGATCGGACGGGAAGACGGAAATACCTACTGTCTGCAGGAGAAAACACCCGACGGAACCCACGCCCAGACGCTGGATTACCCCGATGTCGGGGACACCATGGAGCTGGTCAGCCATGATACCCTTGAGGTTCTGGGACAATATACCGTTGCCGCCTGCGAACCCGTGCCGGAAAAGTGGATGGCGAAAGTGAAGCTGGATCGTCCGCTGCCGGAGAATACCGACGGGCTCATGCTGTCCGACATCACACGCACGCCGTTTGTGGAGATCATCGGATGCACCGCGTCCCGGCATTTTGCACGGTCAATCCTGCTGAAAACACGGAAGGGCGCTCTGGTGGAGGACAACCACTTCCGCGACGTACAGGGTCCCGCCATCGTGGCAGCCGCGGAATCCTGGTGGTATGAGGGCGTGTGCCCCGCGAATATCACAATCCGCCGCAACCGGATCGAAAACTGCGCCCGGAACTGGGGAGAAGCCGCCGGGATCGTGGTGAAAGCCGACTCCGACCACCCGAAGGGACGGACGATTTCTAATATAATAATTGAAGACAACATCATCGACTGCCCGAACCATCCCCACGGCATCTTCCTGCGGAATATCGACGGCGTAAAACTGGCGAGAAACCGGATCAACGTGAAGGGTGAGCCGATTGTGGTTGAGGACTGCGTGAGAGTGGAAGCGGAATGAGTAGATTTTGACGACCTCCGGCGAACGTGTTTGGGTTTTGATATGTACACCAACCTCCCTTGATGTTCCCGTTCCATCAAAAACTTTTGCTTCTCTTCTGGAATCCGTCCTTCAGCCGATTTCGGGTTCCTCCGCCGCATCAGTGTCCAGTGCACCGATGAACTTATAAAAGATCCGGATGCTCTGATGATAGACGGGCTTCTTGCGCGCACGGGGATTCTCACCTTCCGGCACTTCTTTGGGACCGACTTCGATGCGTTCCACGAAGGTCAGCAGGGTCTCGCGGTCAAGTTCCTCGATGTGGGTGAACTCCTTTGCAAGGCAGAAGAAGCGGGCGTAGTTTTCCTCGATCAGTGCCGCGGGATTCGGTGCGTTCAGGGATGCAAGCTGTCCCTTCAGTCCGTCGGCTTCCCGTTCCAGTTCCGCCACCATGCCGTTCAGACGGCTGTCGTCCAGTCTGCCTTCCGCATAGTCGGTGTAAAGCTTGGTGATGACCTTGCCGATGGTGGTGAGCCGTGCCTGCACTTTGTCGCGCTGTATCTTCTGTGCCTTGGCGTTGACCTCGCCGCATTCCGTACGGATCACATCCTCCACCATCTGCTGAATGTCGTCATCGGACATGGCAAGCAGGGAGTTGAGATCCTGCCGGACAATTTCGCACAGGTCGGAATACCGGATCCGCACACCTTCACATCGGGTAGCAAGATCGCGCCGCTGATGGGTACAGGAGAGATACCAGTATTTGTCCCGCTCACCCTTGTAAACCGTGCCGCAGGAGCAGAGGGAATACCCGCACCGTCCGCACACGGCGATTCCGGCGAAGATGCTTTTCCGCACCGGTTCAAATTCGGCGGCGGCTCGGGTTCCGCGTCCCAGATTCTCCCCCGCAAGATCGAAAATCCGCTGACTGACGAGGGCTTCGTGGGTATTTTTCGTCACCGCCCAGTCGTCCTTCGGAATTTCGATCTTCTTTTTCGATTTGACGCTGACCTTGCGGCTCTTGCCGAGAACGGTGTGACCGAGGTAAACGTGGTTACGGAGAATGC
>JAFQWY010000227.1 GCA_017407225.1 Clostridia bacterium
AATGACACAAACCGAAACCACATGGGACAAGCTCCTGCAGATTAAAACCACCGGACGGGACGATTCCCACGCCGACCGGTTCCATCACCCATACGAGCCCACGCCGTACAGCGTTCTCGAACGGCTGGCGAACAAAGGCTTCATCGTCAAGCATGACGTGGTTCTTGACTACGGCTGCGGGAAGGGGCGCGTCGATTTTTTCCTCTCCTATCAGACGAAAGCCAGAACTGTCGGCATCGAATACGACGAGCGGATTTATCAGAGTGCGGTGAACACTCAGAAGACCGCCGTTTCGCGGACAAGGACGGAATTTGTCCATGCGAATGCGGAAACCTATGCCGTGCCGCCGGAGGTGAACCGATGCTATTTCTTCAACCCGTTTTCTGTGGAGATACTGCAAAAAGTGATGGCGAGAATCATGGAATCCTGGTACGAAAATCCGCGGGAGATCCTGCTGTTTTTCTATTACCCTGCGGATGCGTATATTTCCTACCTCATGTCCGTGGACGAGCTGGAGTTTTATGACGAGATCGACTGCGGGGATTTGTTCACAGGGAATGATCCGCGGGAGCGGATTGCGGTTTTCCGGCTGGTATGACAGTGAATTCGACAGAAAGAGAAGACAGATCATGACAAAACCAAAGAATTACAAAAAAACGCAGATCGCCTGCTATCTCGGATTCATCACACAGGCGATTTCCGCGAACTTTACCCCGCTTTTGTTCCTGACATTCAAAAGCACCTACGGAATCTCCCTGGACAAAATCGCGCTGATTCCGTTTGTTTTCTACCTGACCCAGCTGCTGGTGGATTTTGCCGCCACGAAATTTGCCGATAAAATCGGTTATCGAATCTGCGTTGCCGCTTCGCAGGTAGTGTCCGCATTGGGGCTTGTCCTGATGGCATTCCTGCCGGAGATCATGCCCCATCCGTTTTCGGGAATCCTGATTGCCGTTGTGCTGTACGCCATCGGCAGCGGACTGATCGAAGTTCTGGTCAGCCCCATCATCGAAGCCTGTCCCTTTGAGAACAAGGACGGCATGATGAGCCTGCTCCACTCCTTCTACTGCTGGGGTGCGGTCGGCGTGATTCTCGGCTCCACCGTTTTCTTTGCGGTATTCGGCGTGGAGAACTGGAAAATCCTCACGCTGATCTGGGCGCTGGTGCCGTTTCTGAACACCTTCAATTTCCTCACCTGTCCCATCGAACGGCTTCTGGAGGACGGCGAAAGTCTCCCGATCCGGAAACTGCTGGCTCTGCCGCTGTTCTGGCTGCTGATCCTTGCGATGATCTGTGCCGGTGCGTCCGAGGCTTCCATGGCACAGTGGGCATCCGCCTTTACGGAATCCGCGCTCGGTGTGTCCAAGACGGTCGGGGATTTGGCAGGCCCCTGTCTCTTTGCGGTGTTCATGGGTATTGCCCGCGTGATTTACGGCAAAATGAGCGAAAAGCTCGACCTGACCAAGACCATGCTGATGTGCGGCGTGATGTGCGCCTGCTGTTATCTTGTGGCATCCCTGTCGCCCGTGCCGATTCTTGGTCTGGCAGGATGTGCGCTCTGCGGTCTGGCGGTCGGCATCATGTGGCCGGGCACCATCAGTCTGTCTTCCCAGAAATGCCCGAGAGGCGGCACGGCTATGTTCGCATTTCTGGCGTTGGCAGGGGATCTCGGTGCTACGGTAAGTCCCGCGCTGGTCGGAAGCCTTGCGGAACTGTCCGGCGGGAACCTGAAAAACGGTCTGCTTGTGGCGGCGGTGTTCCCGGTGGTGCTGGTGATCGGACTGATCCTGCTCGGAAGAAATGTGAAGAAGAAGGCGTGATGCGAAATCCCGCTCTGTTTTAGCATGAATAACAACAGAACCCTGTTCCACGACGATGCCGAAACATCGATTGGGACAGGGTTTCTATATATCCATTCGTACAGTTTATTCTGCACTGCCTCGCAGACATCCCGCAGTTTTTCCGAAGTAAACCAAAACAATTACGCAAAGAACGATCTGCACGATCGTTGACAGCGGGGTTGCCAGTCCGATACGGAACAGGGACACCGGTTCGATTTTGCTGAAAATCCATGAGAGAGGCAGACGGACACAGATACCGCCGACAATTCCCTGGATCATCACGAACGTGGTGTTTCCGCAGCCATTGAAATAGCCGATAAAGCAGAACAGGAACGCCGTCAGCAGGCAGTCGATGGCATACGCTTTCAGATATTCTGCCGCGGGAGCGATGATCGCCGCTTCCTTTGCAAAGATACCCGCCAGCAGGTCTCCGTGGAAGAAGGTGATATATCCCATCACCACGCCGGCGGCAAAGGAGGAAACAATCCCGCAGAACAGTGCCTTTTTCGCACGGTCCGGTTTTTTTGCACCGATATTCTGTGCCACAAACGCGGACATGGACTGCATATACGCGGACGGCAGCAGCATGATGAAGGCACATACCTTTTCCGCAATGCCGATTCCAGCGGATTCGTTCAGTCCGAGACCGTTGACGATGGCGAGAATGGCGAGAAAGGAGATGCTGACCAGCAGATCCTGCAGAGCAATGGGCGTACCCAGTTTCAGAATCCATTTGATGTAGGTACCGTTCGGGTGCAGGGATTTCCGTGAAAACCGGAACGGCAGCGTGTGACGGCGGATGATGCAGAGAGAGATCACAACGCTCATCGCCTGGGCAAACACGGTGGCAATGGCTGCACCAGCCGCACCCATATGGAAGACAGCGACCAGAAGAAGATCACCGAAAATATTGAGTACACAGGCGATCGCAACCGTCAGAAGCGGGATTTTTGAGTCCCCGATGCCGCGGAAAATACTGCCTACCAGGTTGTACGCCACGATGAAAATCGTTCCCGCCGAACAGATGACGATATACAGTACCGTATCTTTGAATGCGGCTTCCGGTGCGTGCATGATGCCTGCAAGCAGAGAGGAGGCGGCGATCATGACAGCGGACAGAATAACGGATGCAATCGCAAACAGCGTGATGCCGCTTCCGATGATCCCGCCGGCTTCTTCCTGTCTGCCCGCACCGATCCGGTCGCCCACATAGATCGTCAGACCCATGGCAAGACCTGTGATCACGATGGTAAGTGTGTGCATGATCTGGCTTCCGGTGGAAACGGCAGAGACGTATACATCCGCCATCTCACCGCCGAATTGCCCGACGATCAGCAGATCGACAGCACCGTACATCGCCTGCAGAAACAGGGCGAGAAGTACGGGAAGCGCAAAGCGGATCAGCGGCGAGAAGATTTTTCCTTCGGTAAAATTCTGTGGCTGCTTCATAGAATTGACTCCTTACACAAAAAATGCCGGACAAGAAACCGCATAACAGCAAGTGTCTTCATCCGGCAGTACCATATACGCTGTGCCTGCCCTCCGGCAAATGAATTATGCGACATCTTATCCGGCGCTGTACATACGAATTACAACATCCTCCGATGAGCGTGTACAGTATAGCACATTTTTTGCGGATTGTCAATTGCTGTACGGGGAAGATAATTCCTTGACGGATGCCTGACGATGTTATATAATAAGGTGAAAGGAATTTGATAAATAAGAATCGGACGGAGGATCCATAATGATACTTTTAATTGCCGGAGCATCCCATACGGGCAAGACAGCCCTTGCTCAAACGCTGCTCGAAACATATAACTATCCGTATCTGTCCATTGACCACCTGAAAATGGGACTGATCCGCAGCGGAAACACCCGGCTTACTCCGGAGAGTGATGACCGGGAGCTGACCGCATACCTGTGGCCCATTGTCCGTGAAATGGTGAAAACCGCCATCGAAAACAGGCAGAACCTGATCGTGGAAGGCTGCTATATCCCGTTTGACTGGCAGAAGGACTTTGATCCCGAATATCTGGAAAACATCCGGTATTACTGCCTTGTCATGAGCGAGGAATATATCCGGAGTCATTTTGATGACATAAAAGGATATGCGAGTACCATCGAACACCGGATGGAGGATGAATGGTACACCATGGAACGTGCATTGGAAGACAATGCGGAAATGCTGGCTCTTGCACA
>JAFQWY010000228.1 GCA_017407225.1 Clostridia bacterium
ACTATCTTCACAATGATATCTTCCATCCGATGCACATTCCGTGCACCGCTCGGTGCGACATCGGAGAGGGTGGACGTTGCTTTGGTTGCGAGGTCACGAAGAGACATGACCTGTTCCAGTTTTGAATTGATCCGCTGATCGAGGCGGTACGCCTGCCCGAGATATTCTTTTGCTGTCATATTGTTACCTCCAAGTTCGCTTTAACCGCATCAATGAGTGCGGATTGTGTTTTGTCTTTCCTGCAGAGAGCGTTCATGATTCGCTCGTCGATGGTGTTTTCTGCGATGATGTGATGGATGACCACGGTTTCCGATTTTTGTCCCTGCCGCCACAGTCTGGCGTTTGTCTGCTGATACAGTTCAAGACTCCATGTCAGACCGAACCATACCAGGGTTGAGCCGCCTGCCTGCAGGTTCAGTCCGTGTCCGGCTGATGCCGGATGGATGACTGCTACAGGGATGTTGCCGCTGTTCCAGTCGGCGATGTCACGGGAGGTTTTGATTTCCCGGACTTTGAAGCGTTTCTGAATCCGCTCGAGGTCATGCTTGAACCAGTACGCCACAAGCACTGGCTTTCCGTTGGCGGCCTCGATGAGGTCTTCAAGGGCATCCAGTTTCCGGTCATGGATTGGGAATACCCGCTTGTCCTCGCCGTAGACTGCGCCGTTTGCCATCTGCGACAGCTTGTTCGCCAGCGCCGCCGCATTTCCGGCATCGATTTCTTCGTCACCAAGGGAGACTACAAGGTCGGCTTTCATGGTGTCATAGGTCTTGCGTTCCTTCTCGGAGAGAGTGACCTTGACCTCATTCATCACGCATTCCGGCATTTTCAAGTGATCCACGGCTTTCATGGAAATCGTGATGTCGGAGATGGCAGAGTAGATTTCTTCCTCCGCACCCTCTCGCGGCTTGTAGGAGAAGACCACCTGTCCGTTCCGCTTGTCTGGGACGAAGTAGGCGTTGCGATAGTGGGTGATGAACCGTCCGAGCCGCTTGCCGAGATCGAGGATTCGGAATTCCGCCCATAAGTCCATTAGACCGTTGCTGCTCGGTGTACCAGTCAGTCCTACGATTCGCTTGACCGTCGGTCGAACTTTAAGCAGACTTCGGAACCGTTTGGCCTGGTAGGACTTAAATGAGGACAGTTCATCGATAACCACCATGTCGTAGTCGAACGGAAGACCGCTTTCCTCGATCAACCATTGGATGTTTTCGCGGTTGATAAGATAGACGCTAACCTTCTGCATCAGTGCAGCTTTCCGTTCTGCTTCCGTACCGACTGCCAC
The DNA here is from genome assembly GCA_017407225.1 of Clostridia bacterium. GTDB lineage: Bacteria > Bacillota > Clostridia > Oscillospirales > CAG-272 > UMGS1696. Next base: position 1,286 of record JAFQWY010000228.1, read on the forward strand.
GGAATATGTAAGTCCTCGAAGATGATCCCATTTCCGGATTTCGTCCGACCATGTGTCTCTTGCCACTCTCAGAGGAGCGATCACCAGAACCTTGCGAACCTCGAAGCTGTCGAGACAGAGTTCGAAGATGGCGGAGAGGGTGATTGCGGTTTTGCCGAGACCCATATCGAGAAACACAGCCGCGACGGGATGGTTCAGAATGAAGTCAGTCACGTATTTCTGGTAGTCATGAGGACTGTATTTCATCGAGAATTCCTCCGATCTGCTCTGCTCCGTCCACGCAGTACACCGAAAAGCCGAGCGATTCGAGCTGTCTTTTTCGCCTTACCTGCAGGGGACGGAGTGTTTCACCTTCCGCTTTGAGTTCCACAAAGGCAATCTTCCCATGCGGCAGAAGGACGATCCGGTCAGGCACCCCATCTAAACCTGGACTGATAAACTTGGGAGCGAGACCTCCCAGTTTTTTTACAGCTTCTGTCAATTTTCGTTCAATATATTTTTCTCTCATAGATACCTCACATTTTGACACAGGAACACAAAAATCACAACCATTCCCTTATATTACTATCGCGTGCGTACTCAGGTGTTTTACTATCCTACCCTTTATTCAAAGCGTTTTGAATATAAGGGAAATGGTTGTGTTGTGTGTGTTCATGTTACATGGTTTTGCGGTACAGTCGCTGCCGTCCATACAGCGGCTGACGCTTGATGACAGTGGTGCGTTCCCAGCCGGGAATCTGTGCCATCATTGTTGCAATTCCATAGCTGTCCGCAGGTTTCAGTTCCTGCAGATTTTTGCCGAAGCATTCGCACCAGATTTCGGCGTTGCTGACCTCCGTTCGTTCGATACTGCCACGGTTTTCAGGCATTCCGAACTCTGTTCCGTTCAGATAATTCTTTCGGTCATAAAGGTCCATTTCTGCCCAGTTCGCAGGCAGTCTGGTATTGAGGTATTCTTCGATCATACCGACACGCTCATCGGTCTCCATTGCCTCCCGCTGTTGTTTTTCAGCTTCTTGCAGCATTTCACCTTCAAGATATAGTTTTTCGCCTGACTGCCAGATCGCCTTGGCTTCTGCCCAGAACTGCTGACGGAACTCATCTGTAAAGTTCCATGCTTTTTTCTGCTTCTTCTGATGTACCTTGATGATCCAGAAACGTCGGTTACCGGTGATGTCACGCAAATAACCGCGTTCACCGTTGACCGTAGCAATGATGATGCACTGGCGTGGATGGCTTTCGACCACTTTGCCGTAGGACGGGCGGTATTTATCATCGGAGGTGGATAGGAATGCTTTGACCTTCTCAATATCGGCTTTCTTCATACCGGCAAGTTCGCCGATTTCTACTATCCAGAACCCCTGCAGTTTTTCTGCACCGGATTTATCATCCATGTCGGTAAGGGACAGTGTTTCGGAATAGTATTCCGATCCGACAAGATCTTTAACAATGGTGGATTTTCCGATGCCTTGCTCACCGTCCAGGACGGGAACACAGTCGAACTTGATGCCGGGTACATAGACTCTGGCAACAGCCGCAGCAAAGGTTTTTCGTGTGACCGCGCGGATATATTCGGTGTCATCTGCCTGCAAGTAACGGATGAAAAGGTCTTCCACACGTTCCACGCCATCCCATTCGGGCAGACTGTTCAGATAGTCACGGACAGGATGGAAGTGCCGGTCATCGGCAACCTTTGTGAATGCAACATCATGATTCCGACTTGAGAACGATACATAGCGAACATCTATGAGTGCTTTCAGCTGCGCCGTGTCAGCATCACGCCAGAACGCATTGCCTTCCGGTCGATCCCACGGCAGGGGATCGGTGATCTGAATGCGGTTCGCCATCTCATTGAACGCAAAGTTGGCGAAATCAGGATCGTTATTGAGAATGAGGTTCAGATTATAAACGCTGTTTTCGAGAACACTGCTTCTCGGCTGATAACGCAGACGTGTTTTCCAGTCATCATCTTCATCAGCAGAGAAATCTGCATTTGCATCCGCCAGACGTTCGTTTGCTGCAAGCAGCTTTACCTCGTCCTGCTGCATGGCAAAATCACACATTGCCGTAAATGACACCTTATCATCCAAATCACTAAATTTATGAATGCGGACGATATCAAAGGCGTTGCATAGTTTGAGGTATGCCGGATCTTTGGCGTGGTGACTGTAAACAAATTTATCTTCCTTAATTTCCACACCGGCCATACTGGATGAGGCGATAAAGTGCCAGCGGTTTTCGTTGACGGTAGGTTCATACACATCGGACAGGAAAGTTTCCAGCGCATTGGTCACAGGATAGTATGTACGATTGAAGAGACCGACAACTCCATCTTTGGTCAGAGGGTCCTGTACTTTCTGCTGTGCGACTGTGTTCGCCTTACTTTCTCTGGACGAAGTAGGCAGTCGGGTAGGGTCTGTCCATTCCGGATGCTGACTGAGAATTCTATCGGGATCGAGCCATCCGCCGTTTGTTTCCTTGTACACGAAAGAACCGTTTGCAGGAGTGGACGGCCAGTACATCAGCTGATTTGGCTGATAGGAACATTCATCGAAATAGTCAATGCCAAACATATCTGCCAGATAACGTGAAACAGCTACAAACTCCTCCGGAGTCACATCCCTTGTCATTGGAAGTACCAGACGTACACGGGGATTTTCATCTGTACTGCTGTGGGTAGTGTACAGCACTGAGGTATAAGGACAAAGCTGTTCGTAATGTTCAAGAAACTCTGCTGTGATCCTGTCCCCGTCCAGAGACAGCATGGAACGGCTTCCTACGGTATCAACCTTTCTGCGTCCACCTTCCAGAACGCCAGCTACGAAACCGCCGTGGTCTTTGGCGGCATCACGTTGAGCCTTGTTCATTTTTGCGTATTCCTCGGCAGATTCCGTGGTGCGGATGGTCACCTTGAGACGTTCTTTCAGATCATCAAAGCAGATGGTCTTGTTGACCCATTTCTTTGCTTGACGGTTATTGCCGTAGGCAATATTGAGATTACGCATTATCTGTACCTCCTGATCTTGGGTTTCTCGCCATGTTCAAATCTTGCCTGCCGTGCAAGCCGATACGCTCTTTCGGTAGCTATTTCGTCCATATCCGACAGATAAGTGGAATCGTCTCCGAAGAGTTCAAAACGACCGGCTTTGTTGATACCGGGATGTGCTGCAAAACAGTCACCGTCTATGGTTTCAAAGTTAAATTCACACGGGTGATCAGGGGCAGCACTGTATGCAGTTGAACTGATGTAATCTAAAATATCAGTAGCAGTTTCGCCTTCGGGAATTCTCCCAACCACAAGGACTGCAGTTTCGGATTTTTCTAACCTATAAGGGTTCATATCCGTTTTAGCGAATCTGATGATTTTCTTTGCGTCTTCATCGGTCATCTGTCCTTTGACTTCCACATACAGATCACCTTCCGCTCTGCCGTCCACACCATGAAGCAGAAAGTCCGGCAAATAGTATGTACCGTCACCAAGGTCGTAACCTTCCGGTTCGTATTCCCATTCCACTCCGCAGGCATCGAAAAATACTGCCCAGCGTGCTTCCAAGCGAGAACGGAAACGGTATCCTTTGTATTCAGTGGGAATTGCTTTAATCATTTCAGTACCTCCTTGCAGTCCTCTGTGAAGTAGCGGATCGGCTGACCTTTCCGCTTTGCTTTTTCGATATCCATTGCCATCCCACGGGACACCGTTTCACCGAACACCCACAGTTCTGCGCACTTGGACAGCAGGACAATATCCATGAACATGGCGAGGTTGCGTTCCTTCTCGGTATCATCGGACATGAACTGCGTGAAGTAGATATGGGGAGCAATGGGAACACATCCCTTGTCTACGGCATAACGGCAGTACAGACGAGCCTTTTCCTGGTTACCGGCTACATCCCCTGACAGCGGAGAACAGATATACACGATGGGACGGAAGGAGAAGACCTCCTTCGCCTCCCGTTCGATTTTGGCGAGAGCCTCGAATGCGGTGGGATCGTAATAGCCCTCGGAATTGAACTTATTGATACTCATCTGCGCTGTGTCCTCCATACTTTTCGATCAGATCTTCCTGCCCGGTGATGACCAGGCGGGTGCGAGCATTGCGGCGTCCTTCCTTTGCCTGTTCATGTGTCTTGAAGAAGGGACAGTCCTTACCATGGAATCTTGTATCGCTCAGTGCCATACAACAGCCGTTCTTGTTTGCAAAACAGTCGGTGTGCTTGAAGCACCCATTAAACTTTCTACCCATAAATACCTCTTAGTCTTTCTTATAAAAATCACATACATATCCATCCGCGCGGAGCAGCAGACCGTCTGTCCATGAAGGGTTCTCACCCATTATTTTGCAGATGTCTTCAAGGGAGGAATCCGCTGGGGCCTCGATCACCGCTTCGTCATGAACGTGCATCACGATTTTGTATCCATGTGCATCCAATCGGAGCATCGCCTCCGCGAGGATGTCTCTCGCCGTAGCCTGCACAACATTCTCCACAAACTTGGGCCCGTAGCTTTCGAGCCGGAGCCATTTCTTCTGTTCACCCACACCCTCGTAGGTGATCGACTCGCCGCCAAATTTGTTCTCGCCGATCCTCGGGCGGACATACACCAGTTTTCTGCCGGACGGGAGGACGATGAACAGCATCCCGCTCTGGTAGTGAAACTTGATGCCGTGAGTTTCCGTGGACTGGTGTTCCTTCACGCAGGTTTTCGCGGCAGAGTCCACGTCCCACCAGAACCGGACGATTCTTGGATTCGACTGCCTCCATGCGTCCACCAGCGGTTTCAGTTCGGATTCCTGTAATCCATAATTGAGTGCGCCCATGGCTTTCAGCGCACCGACCGAACCGCCGTAACCAAGAGCAAGTTCCGCAATCTTGCCTTTCTGCCGAAGATGGGCGTTCTGACCGTGCTTCTCCACAGGAACGTGGAACATCTGGCTTGCGGATGCACAGTAAATGTCACCGCCGGATGCGAAGACCTCCTGCCGCCACTGTTCTCCGGCAAGCCATGCGATTACACGGGCTTCGATGGCGGCAAAGTCGGCTACGAAGAAACGGTGTCCAGGTTTCGGGATGAATGCCGTGCGGATCAGTTCGGACAGCACCATCGGGACGGAATCGTATAGCATTTCGACCGCTTCAAACTGTCCGTCACGGATGAGGGTACGGACGGCATCCAGATCGGGAAGGTGATTCTGTGGCAGATTCTGTACCTGTATGAGTCGACCGGCGTATCGTCCGGTACGGTTGGCACCGTAGAACTGGATCAGTCCTCTGGCACGGCTGTCCGAACCGACCACGGTTTCCATCGCCGTGTATTTCTTCACGCTGGACTTCGCAAGTTCCTGACGGAGTGACAGAGCCAATTCCACCTCGCCTTCGGCTTTTTCAAGCATCTGAAGAACTGCCGCCTTGGAGAGGGAGTCTGCATCCACACCTTTTTCGGCAAGCCATGCCTTCAGCTGTACGGGGCTGTTCGGATTCTCCAATCCCGTGATACTCCGAGCCTGTTCCATGTGGGTACGCTTGAATTCCTCATCACATCGGATCGCCTGCCGGACCATTGTCCGGTCAAGCATGATGCCACGGTCGTTGATCTGCTGATCGAGGATGTAGTTCATCCACTCGGATTCCGGCACGGGGAATTTCGACAGCTTCTGCTGAATTCCCATCTCGGTTTCCACGTCGCGCAGGTTGTACGCTTTGAACCTTTCCCACTTTTCCGGAGCATCGGCAGGCAGATGACGGAAGAGCGTACCGTCCTTCATCTTTGCAGGGACACAGAAATATCGGATGAGGTCTTTGCCTTCCTTCAGCTTTTGTTTTTCCAAGCCGATCACAGCACCGACATTTTCCAGAGACAGCGGCAGACCGAGCGTAGCCGCCCAGATCATCGTGCATCGCCAGTCGGATGGGGTGAGGTAGTGTCCGACAGGGTACCCTAAGTACCGCGACAGACAGATCCGCTCAAACTGTGCGTTGAATGCCCATTTCAGAACCGCCGGATCGGTCAGTATAGACAGAATGTCATCGGGGATGGTTTCGCCACATTCAAGATCGACTACTTGAACCGGACCACCGTCTACCGAATAGGCAAACAGCAGTATCCGGAAATCCGGCGATTCGCAGTAGCGGTAGACCCCGCTTTTGGCGAGGTCCACGCTGCTGTAGGTTTCGATGTCGATACTGATGTTTCTCATGCGAGGAAGTCGTCGTCACCTTCGGCGGTGAAGTCATCCGCTGCGGAGGTTCTGCCGCTGAGAGGTTCGCCGTCGCGGATCTTCTGGATGTTGCCGAGTCCGCAGGCGATTCCGCGATTGCCGTTGGAGTTGAACGCATAGAAGTTGATGCTCACACGGGCGTAACAGCCGGAGTAGACTTCACTGCGATCAAGGATCGGCTGAACGGAACGGTCAACGATCTGCGGAGCCGTGGTGCTGTTGGCGTTGACGAAGTAGGAATTCTTGTAGGCTTCGTCATCTTCACGTTCCACGTCACCGTCGCGGAGCGGGAGCTTCAAAGCCGTCTTGTTCGGAATCTTGCCGCCGAACTTCGCCGCGCCTTCCTTGATTGCGGCATCAATGGCGGAATTGATGGATTCGACGGTCTTTGTGTCGGACTTCGGAATGATGAGAGATACGCTGAACTTCGGCTTGCCGTCGTTGATAGCCATGGCTTCCCATACGTTTGCATAGCTGAGACGAACGATTCCGGTAACAACCTTGGTGGGGTTCTTGATAGTAGACATTGTTTATTCCTCCGTAATTTCAGTAAATTCTGTGGTAGCATCGTCGGTTGTGATTGCCGGACGCTTGTCCGATGCGGGAACAAGTGTCGGTTTGCCTTTGGGTTTCTCGACCAGTTTGCCGAGAAGGGCGGCGAAATTTTTCTTGCCCATGAGCTTCTCCATCTCCGTGATGGGAATCAGGCTTTTCTTGAAGATATCCGTGTATCCTGCAGTATTGGCGGCTTCAATAACGGCATCTTCGTCGGTGTATTTCCGCTTGGTTGTACTTTCGACCAGTTTGAACCCGTGCCACACCTTACCGTGATTGATGGCGGCATCCTGTGCATATGCCTGGATTTCGTTCGCCCATTTTGTAAGATCATCCAGTTTCAGAAGGATGTCCTCGATTTCCGCATCGGTCAGCAGAGGCGGCATAGCGAACTCGTATCGGGCAAGCTGCAGTTTTGCTTCGGCTCTGGCACGGCACTTGACCGCCGCCTTGCAGAAGGTACACCAACTGCCGGGTATGTAGTCACCCTCTCCACGGAAGGCAAGTTCGGCTCTCGGTTTCAGCACATTTTCCGTCCACGACAGCAGGTCATCCACGGTGATCGACCATGTGGAGATATTGTCCCGTCGCGGCTGATAGATGGTCATGGAGATCTCTTCGATGTCGTAGATCGCATCGAACAGCCGGAGTGCGCCGAGTGCATACAGCATCATCTGCGGATTTTCTTCTGCTTCGACCAGAACGCCTTGTCCGTACTTGAAATCGATGATATGGAGCAGACCGTCCGCCACAATCACGCAGTCACCGGTGCCGAACCCTTCCGGTACATAGCAGGAGAAGTCCAGTCGTTGTTCGATCAGGACAAGCGGATCGGTGCAGTTTTGTTTTGCCTCCTCGACGGTTTCCATGACAAACTCCACGTAATCGTCGGTATAGGCATCCATTTCGTCGCAGTCGTATTCGCTGACCGGTTTCTTCGACCGCCGCTTGAGAGCCTTCTTCAGCTTGTGTTCGCAGAGAGCGTGCGCGGCGGTTCCTTCGGCAGCGGCTGTGGATTCGGTATCCTCGAATTCCTGCTCCAAACGAGCCGATGGTG
>JAFQWY010000037.1 GCA_017407225.1 Clostridia bacterium
GGCCGAATACGTCCATTCTCTCGGTCTGAAATTCGGCATCCACATCATGCGCGGCATTCCCCGTCAGGCGGCTCACAAGGGCACTCCCATTCTGGGAACCGACCGCACCGCCCGTCAGGTGGCATCCACCAACTCCATCTGTTTCTGGAACACCGATATGTACGGCGTGAATCCCTGGGCGAAGGGTGCAAAGGAATATTACGACAGCATTTTCGCCCTGTACGCCGAATGGGGCGTGGACTTTATCAAGTGCGACGACATTGCACGGGAAATGCCCCACTGCGAAGCAGAACTGCGCCTCATGTCCGACTGCCTGAAAAACTGCGGACGGGACATTGTGTTCAGCCTGTCCCCCGGTCCCGCACTTCCCGAAAAGTCCGAGCTGTACAAGGAAACCGCCAATATGTGGCGCATCACCGACGACTTCTGGGATGACTGGCGTCTCCTCTACGATATGTTCGGACGTGCAAAGACCTGGTGCATCCACACCGGTGCTGGAAACTGGCCGGATGCGGATATGCTCCCCGTGGGCGCCATCCGTCAGTGCGACGATCCCGCAAACTGGACCCGCTTTACCGATGATGAGCTGTACACGATGATGACCCTGTGGTCCATTTTCCGCTCCCCCCTCATGATCGGCGGCGAAATGACCAAATTTGACGACTTCACGCTGTCTATTCTCACCAACGAAGCCATTCTCGGTATGCACAAAAACGCACGCCACGCCCATGAAGTATGGCGGAAGAAGCGCAAGGACAGCGAAACCATCCTGTGGGCGGCTGCTCATGCCTCTAAACTGGGTACCTATGCGGCTCTGTTCAACGCAGGCGAGGAAGACAACACCGTGACCCTCTGCTTCGGCGATCTGGAGCTGTCCGGCATGAAGACCGTGACCAATCTCTGGACCGGCGAAATCACGAACGCGGAAGACGAAATCACCTTTGAAATCCCGAAGCACGGCGCAGTGGCTCTGTGGATTGAATAAGAAAGGCGGATTGTATGCTGAATCTTGATGTTGAAAAATTCTGGAAGGACGAGGAAACCGCCCACGCGGAAAACTGCTTCTCCAAGAATGCAGTACAGGTGGCTCTCGGTATCCGCATGAGCGACGAGTGCGTTTTCGCGGAGCTTGGCGAGGAAGGGCAGCCCTGGGGCTACACCCCTCCGGACAGACGGTACGAGCTGAACTGCCGCTACAACGAAAAGGCGGTGAAAATCGTGGGACGTCCCCTTCTTGCGGAACGGAAACCCACGGAAGCCCCAAAAGGCGCATCAAAGATGCAGATCCCCGGATACAAGCAGATCGGGGAAATCTTCGGCGGACGGTACGAATTCGACGGCAACACCACATGGCTCAAGGGTACCATGAACGACGAAGACGATCTGAAGAAGAAGCTGGACGAAGTGGATGCCCTCGTGGCCGACAGGGAAGCGTTCCGGAGGTTCGTTCTCCCCGCCGACTGGGATGAAAAATGCAGAGCCGTCTACGAAACCTACGGCCGCCGCCCCGGTCAGTTCACCCACATCCGCGGCCCCGTAACCCTTGCAACCTCCGTTTACGGCACGGAAAATCTCCTGTTCCTGTATTACGATGACGAGCCGCTGTTCACGCGCTTTGCGGACACCATTGCATCGGTGGTGGAAGCGTACATTGACCTGTTCATCACCGAATCCGGTCATACTCAGGAAAATTTCCGTCACGGCTTCTCCTTCGCCGACGACGACTCCAACCTGATGACACCGGATATGTACAAGGCATTCGGCTACCGGGTTCTGGACCGCGTATTCAAGAAGGCGGCTCCCAATCCGGAGGATGAACGGTACCAGCACTCCGACTCCGCGATGGGACACCTGATTCCCCTCCTCGCCGACTTCAACCTGACCGGATGCAATTTCGGTCCCACCGTCACGGTGCAGGAAATCCGGAAATACATGCCGAAGACCCGCATCGACGGTCAGCTGGCGCCCTTCACCTTCATGCGCAACAACGAAGCGGACATCATTGCCGAAGTAAGGCGTGACTGCGAGGCGGCAAAGGAAAATGACCTCCGCGGCCTGAATCTGACCACGGCAGGCTCCATCAACAACGGCTCCCTGCTCACCAGTATGCGCGTCGTCATGGCGGCCATCCAGGAATACGGACGGTATTGATTTATAAAGCAGAAAACTGCCGGATCTGTGGCTTTCATAGTCACAGTCCGACAGTTTTTTTGGTTCAATCGTGAAAATGCCGGGGAGCAGCGGAAATCAGAGTTTCAGCTCACCTTCCACGCGGGCATTGATGACGAGACGCCTGCCGCCGGTGATTTCCAGTGCCTTCTCGATGGTCATACCCGGGCAGGGGCAGAGGTAGAGGATCTGGTCGTCTCTCAGACCCTTGAAGTACAGCTCCAGATCCTCGGCGGCGCGGTCATTGACCTGAACGGCGCGGAGGGACTTCATGTTCCGGAAGTTTTCGATGTGCTGGGCGTGGCTGCCGCAGATGTGGATCATGCCGCCGTGGGGGTACACGTTCAGGACGGCTTCGTCCAGATCCATGATCATGTCCCGGTACAGTTCGCCGGAGACCAGCTGAGTGGTGCATCCGCAGATCTGACCGAATCCCGGGGGCTGGGTTCTCGCCCAGGAAATCACGGGCTGCAGCTGTCTCTCAGGGAGAATCTCCCGGAATGCTTCGTGGATTCTCACCAGAGTGCGGTTGATGACCTCAAGATCCTTCCGGGCATTGTCGGGATCTGCCAGCATCTCGATGAGGATTTCCTGACCGTACAGGTTCACGGCGATGTTCAGCACGCTGGCAATGGTGGGCAGACCGAAGAGGGGAAACTCACCGCCAGCCTCTGCAAAGCGTTTTGCGGCGCGGATGGACAGCCGGAAGGTTTCGTCGTTGTCCAGATCCGGGTCTTCCAGTGAGCCGATGGGGGTGGTCAGGTAGTCGTTGTACCACTGTCCTGCCTGATGATACACGTTGGCACCGAGAATTTTGTCGATATAGTGGACACCGTAAATGCCGTATTCCACGCAGACGGGGCGGAATTTCAGATCGTCGCTGACGGCGCCCGCCAGCTCACTGCGGATGTGGTCAAGGCATTCGTCCACCCACTGCTCGGGTTCCTTGTACGGGTCGCTTTTGCCCCGTGCCAGCACACCGTCCAGGACGAAGGCCCGGGGTTCGTGATAGGTGCCGTCGAAGAGGGACTGCAGGGTGTCAAACCACTGATCACGCTTCGCGATCAGAGTTCTGTCGTTCAGATCCATGATGATTCTCCCGGATGTATAAGTTGATGGAATTATTCTATCACAGATCTGCCGGGTTTGCAAGAGGTGGGAGGGAAAACTTCCCTGGATTCGTTTCCGCCGATCACAGCGTATCCTGTCCGGCATGCCGCTGCCGGCAAAACAGTGGGGAGTTCCGGTCAGAACTGGAAGTACACAAACGGATGCTCGCCGGTAAAGGCCAGACACAGAACCAGACCGCACATAAAGAAGAAGACTGTCAATCCCGGAATGGTGTTCAGGCTGAGAATCGGATAAAAACCGTCTGTTTCACGCTTTTCCTGCTTTCGGGAACGGATTATCGCTGCAGCAGAAGCAATGCAGACAATGATAATTGCCGTAAAAGACCAGAAGAAGGGCTGGACGATGCCTTCCTGCAGAGTGAATATGCCTTTGATGATCTGCCACGCTTTTGAAAAGCTTTCGGATCTGAAAAAAATCCAGCAGAAGGAGACGAACAGGAATGTTGCACCTGTGTTCATGACTCTGAAGATCGGTTTTCGTTCCGGCCTGGCAGGGATAATCTTATCGATGCACAAAGCCAGACCGTGCAGCGCTCCCCAGAAAACGAAGGTCCAGTTTGCTCCGTGCCACAATCCGCCCAGAAGCATGGTGATGAACAGATTGATATACTGCCGCGCTTTTCCTTTGCGGTTTCCGCCCAGCGGGATATACAGGTACTCTTTCAGCCAGCTGGAAAGGCTGATGTGCCATCGTCTCCAGAAAACGGTAACATTTTCGGACAGGTACGGCAGATTGAAATTCGGCAGAAAATCGTAGCCCAGACATTTCGCACAGCCAATGGCGATATCGGAATAGCCTGAAAAATCGAAATAAATCTGTATGGAGTAGGAAATGACAGCCAGAACAATGGTAAACCAGCTGTATGCGGCGGGAATATTGAATACATCGTCAACAAACACTGACAGGTGGTCGGCGATAACGATTTTTTTGAAGAATCCGAAGACTATGAGCTGCAGGCCCGTTTCCAGATTTTTCAATGTGATGCGTCTGTCTTCTCTGAGCTGCGGCAAAAAGTCGGATGCTTTGACGATGGGACCGGCCACAAGCTGAGGGAAGAAACTGATGTACAATGCCATCCGTATGAAATTCTTTTCGGGTTTGATTTTTCCGCGTTTCACATCGATCACATAACTCAGCGCTTGGAAGGTATAGAAAGAAATACCCACCGGCAGAATGATGGACAAAACATCTGAATCTTTACGGATCAATGCCGAAAAACTGTCCAGGAAAAAGTTGAAGTATTTGAAAAATCCAAGGACCGCAAGAGGAGTGATTACACCCAGAATGAGTACGGCTGTTTTGTGGGCATAGATTGCGGTTAAATATGCACATACCGTAACAAACAGCAGTAAAAAGCAGAAACGCCAGTCCCAGTATCCGTAGAAGAAATAGCTTGCGGTCAGCAGAAACAGTTCTTTCCAGAAAACGTTTTTGCATTGCTGAAGGATCAGAACACAGATCAGGACAACGGAAAAAAACACCAGAAAATCCAATGATGCAAAAGACATTATTTTTCCTCCTTGATCAGGTCATACACGGCATCGGCGATCATTGCATGACCGTTTCTGTTCAAATGACCGCTGCCGACCGAAGTGTTTGAAAAACCGTACGGAAGTACATGATCTTCTTCATAGCGGCTGAGAAAAATATCGGACATATCCAGAAACAGCACCTGGGTTTTCCGGCAGATATCCGCAAAGAAAGCAGCGGTATCTCTGTCAGATAAGGCGGATGCACTGCCGTCTTCGTTAATCCGCAGATGAGGATGATATACAATGATCAGCTGAGCGCCGCTTCCGGAGACGGTGTTCTGTAATTTTGCCAGGAGTTCGGTATAAAGCGCTTCGTTTCCGTAAGATGCTTTTTGAGGGGCTTCGTTGATTTCGGCAGGATCATGTTCGGAGCTGCCGGAAGTTTTGGGCTGATCTGAATTCTTCATAAATTCCTTAAGCTGAGAATACAGCAGCCTCAAAAACTGATTTTTTTGCAGAAGTCCCAGCAAACCGCCGCTGCGGGAAGGGATATCGCGGACGGTTTCATTGATGGCCGAGAGAAGCTGCTGATCGTTTAAGGAAAGATTTGTTGTTTCAATCAGAACATATTGAGAGGGTTTGTATTTGGCGACCGCGGCATTCAGATTATCAGCGCATTCCAGCAGGGTGTGTCCCGAAATACCGATATTGTATACGGTACGGTCGGGAAAAAGTGAGCCCAGAACCGCAGCGGTTGATTCATCCATTGCAACCTGATAGGCTTCCATATGGGACGATCCCATAACAAGTATGTCAATATCGGTATTTTCCGAATAGTCGAAAGTATTCAGATAGCCCTCATTGTTGGTTTTTCCAAAGGCAAAACCTTCTGTCGCTCTTGAATAAAACTGATTGCATTCCCATGAATAATCGGTTGCACCGTCAATGGTACTATAATGTACGGGCACATTATAGTACAGGACACAGAACAATGTCAAAAGACAAAATGCGATCAATCCGCTGATACAGACTCTGAGGAACCATGCGGCAGTTTTTTTCACAATCCATTAACTCCTGAATCTATTATTATTTTTCGGTTATGCAGAAAACTTCCGCCTGAGAAAAATCTCTGACGGAAGTTCCGGTGTTTGAGTGATGACGTGTTTATATAACGTCTGCGGCTTGCCCGGATCCGCTGTCAGCCGGCTGGTGTGCAGGCCGTATTATCGGGTACAGGTGCATCCGTCGCGCTTGACGGTGATTTTTCCGCCGCATTCTTCCGTGTAAACTTCGGGATCATGGGGCTGAACGACCTTTTCCGCACCGGAGCGGCAGCGGAGCATGAATCCGCCGGAAGACGCATCCGGGGTGATCTCCGTCACATAGTCCAGCTTCACATAGTAGTCCCACCAGGAGTTGGAGTAGCCGTCGGGGGTCACGCCAGCCACATGGGGCATGCACAGGAACCACCACCGGTGATGGAGGCGGCAGGCGTCCTTTTCGCCGATGCCCAGAGGAATGTAGGCGCGGAGATTGGTGGGCTCATGGATTCCCTTGAAGTCCGGGTAGTTCTCCAGCCAGTCGCGCCAGCAGGATTCCACGAGGGTTTCGTTCCGCCAGTCGTAGTCGGAGACGGAGTTGGGGGAGAAGTGGACATTGCCGCAGGCTGCCATGCCGTCGAAATTGCGGTCAGCAAGAACGAACCGGTTCCACAGGCTCATCTTTTCGGGATCCTGTCCGCTGAACTCGTCTTTTTCGTAGCCGGAGAGGATGGTGTCGCCGTGGAAAACGTGGCTCATGATATTTTCCATCATGTGTCCGTGGCATTCGTAGTTGGCATCCCGGCGGCTGACGGAGACATTGAGAATCGCGGTGAGAGGGCAGTCCGCTTCGATGGGATCCCCGTTGATCCAGTAGGCGTTTCTGCCCAGCATGCAGGCTTCAAAGCCGTACACGGGATCCTGATTGACGATGAGGATCATGTCAAACTCGTCGTTGTTCCGGCGTTCGATGATGCGGTGCTTCTCCAGCATCCACTGATAGTCGAAGGAGAAGCCGATATCCTCGGGGCAGACCTCTCTGTTGAACCATTCGTTGTTCCACCAGCCGTACCAGCCGTTTTCAAACAGTTTCCGCACGGTGGCTTCATCCAGGCAGGGGCTTTCACCGGATTCCAGACGGAACATTTTCTTATGCCGGGGGAAGCAGTCCTCACGCTCCCAGCCGACGATTTCGCAGTTCACCAGACCGTGGGAGGAGTAGCGGATGTCGTCGATCAGCTCATCCACGGAAGGACGGACGGAATCGGTGAGATTCACCAGATCGGATACCCGTCTTCCGTCGGAGAGGAGGGGATTGTATTCGATGACGAGAAGACGGAGTTTATGTTTGTTTGGCATGATGCTGATCCTTTCGGGATGTTATTTTGCAATTTTTCCGGGGAAGCAGGCGAGCAGGATGGGGTAAATCTCCAGTCGTCCCATCAGCATGGCAAAGCTGAGCAGAATTGTGGAAAAATCCGTGTAGCCGGAGAAATTGGATGTAGGACCTACGCCCGCAAAGCCCGGTCCGATATTGTTGAAGCAGGCCGACACGGCGGTGAAGTTGGTTTCAAAATCAAGATGTGCGCCGGGGTCACAGGACAGAATCAGGAAGAACGCCACGAAGCACAGGCAGTACAGTCCGAAATAGGTGCCGATGCTGCGGGATGTGCTGTTATCCAGAGGCTTGCCCTCAAATTTCAGCACCCGTACCGCTCTGGGATGGAGAAGCTGATGGAGCTCGCGCCGTCCCATTTTCACAAGAAGCACCAGACGCGACACCTTCAGACCGCCCGCGGTGGATCCGGCGCATCCGCCCATGAACATCAGCAGAAGCAGGATGGTTTTCGACAGATTGGGCCAGAGGTTAAAATCAGCGGTGGCGTACCCGGTTGTGGTGACAATGGAGGATACCTGAAAGGCCGCCTGCCGGAGGGTTTCCGATGCCGTATCATACAGGGGAGCGATATTGAGCGTGATGAGTCCCACGGAGATGAAAACGATGCCCACATAGACCCACAGCTCCTCGGACAGAAAGGCGCGGCGGTATTTCCGGCAGAGCAGAAGATAGTACAGATTGTAGTTGACGCCGGAGAGAATCATGAAAATGGTGATGACCCACTGCAGATAGGGGGAATATCCGGCAATGGAATCGTTTTTTACGCCGAAGCCGCCGGTTCCCACAGTGCCGAAGGTGTGTATCAGAGATTCATACAGGGACATCCCGCCGCAGAGGAGGAAAATCACCTCGATGACGGTGACGCCCAGATAGATCAGATACAGAGTCATTGCCGTATTTTTGATCCGGGGGGTGATTTTGTCCACGATGGGACCGGGCATTTCCGCGCGCATGATGTGGATGGAGCGTCCGGTGTTGTCGGAGAGAATGGCCATCATCAGCACGAGGATTCCCATGCCGCCGATCCAGTGGGTGAAGCTGCGCCAGAAGAGAATCCCTTTGTCCAGCGGTTCCACTTCGGTGAGAATGGACGCGCCGGTGGTGGTGAATCCGCTGACTGTCTCAAAAAAGGCGTCAATGGGATTTGGAATGGCGCCGCTGATCACGAAGGGAGCCGCACCGATGACGGAATACACCATCCACGCCAGTGCTGTAATCACGAATCCCTCACGGGCATAAATGGTACGGTCGCATTTCCGGGTCAGCGACACCAGCAGGAATCCGACTGCCAGTGCGAAGATGATGGTAATGGCAAAGGCTGTCATGGAGCCCTGTTCCCGGTAAATCATGGAGCAGACCATGGGAAGCACCATGAGAAAGCCCTCCAGCGTAATGAGCTGCCCCATCATATGACATATCATTTTTCGGTTCATGGCATCCTCACTTCACGATATCACTGAGATCCGCCAGACGCTGGTTCGCCGCGATGACAACCACTTTGTCGCCGGGGAGAATGCTGTCATTACCGCCCGGAACAATGGTCTGACGCTCCCGGATAATGCCTGCGATCAGGATGCCCGGCTTCAGATCCAGATCCCGGAGGGGGATATTGGTCAGGCGGGAATCCATGCCCACGCCGAATTCCAGAGCCTCCGCCTGGTCGTCCATGAGCTTGTACAGGGTTTCCACATTGGAGCCCCGTGAGTTGTCCAGAGCGCGTGCGTACTGCAGAAGCACATCGGACACGACCTTCCGCGGAGATATCACGCAGTCGATCCCCAGATGTTCCGCCATGGATACCAGCTCGTTACGGTTGACCTTGGAGATGACGGTGGGCACCTTCTGCTGGGCGGCGTACAGGCTGATGAGAATATTTTCCTCGTCCATGCCGGTGAGGGAGATGAAGGCGTCGGTGGAGTGCAGTCCCTCTTCCAGAAGCAGTTCATGCTCGGAGCCGTCGCCGTGGATGATGGTGGCGTCATGGAGGGTTTCGCTGAGTGTGAAGCAGGTTTTTTCATCCTTTTCGATGATTTTGACGCTGCTTCCGGTTTCTTCCAGCATTTTTGCCAGATACCATGCGGTTTTGCTGCCGCCGAGAAGCATTACGTTCCGTGCCTGTTTTTTCAGCATTCCGATATTGGACAGGAATTTTTCCATTTCATAGGGAGCCGCGGTCAGTCCGATCCGGTCGCCGTTTCTCAGGACGAAATTACCGGAGGGGATGTGTACCTCGTCGCCGCGCTGAACCACGCAGATGAGGACTTTCGTTTTGTATTTGTCCCGCAGATCCTTCAGCATCATGCCGTCAAGGGGGGAATCGTCCTTCAGGCGCATCTCGATCAGCTCAAAGGCACGTCCGGCGAAGGTTTCGATTTTGACCGCAGAGGGCATTTTCAGAAGGTCGAACAGTTCCTTTGCGGCAAGCTGTTCCGGGTTGATGGCCATGGAAAGACCCAGCTCCTGCTTCATGAAGCCAAGGGAGCCGTCGTTGTATTCGGGATTGCGGATTCTGGCGATGGTGTACTCTGCTCCCATGCGTTTTGCGAGGAAGCAGGAGAGCATATTCACCTCGTCCGAGGGGGTAACTGCGATGAAGAGCTCCGTTTCCGCGATTCCTGCGTCTTCCAGAGTTTCGCAGTCGGCGGCGTTTCCGCATACACCCATGACGTCGTAGATATTGGTGATCTGTGCGATGACGGCGGGATCGTTGTCCAGAGCGACCACGTCGTGCCCTTCGCTGACCAGTGCGGCGAGGAGGGTTTCTCCGATTTTGCCGCATCCGCCGATGATAATTTTCATAATAGAATTTCCTTTGATTCCGGTGGCCTGCACAACTTGGCAGCATACACCGCAGTAGATTTTGGATGATTCATTATACACCCCGGTGTGAGGATTGTCAAGAATTGGGGCACAAAATTCACATTCCGGAAGAAAAAACACCGCCTCCCCTGGGAAGCGGCGTTCTTGTTTTGGTTATGGGTCAGTTCATCATGGCGATCAGCTTGTTGATTTCGTCATTATAGAACCGTGTGGTGCTGCCCATCTCCCCGATCATCTGGTCAGCGCTGATAAGCCCGTCCTCGAAGAGCTTGCCAAGGGTTTTGATCTGGCCGGTTTTATCTTCCTCCAGCTTGGCGATGCGTTCTTCCAGAAGCTGCTGTCTGCGGTTGTACACAGCGATCTGAGCGGCTTCCCTGCGGATCTGCTCCATGGCAGCGATGGTCTGCTTGTAGACTTCGCGGAGATTTTCGGACAGGACTTTGCAGTAGTCGGATTCGATTTTTGCGATATCGGGATCGCCGTCCAGCTCCCGTTCTCCGATGTCGTCCAGCATACCGAGGATTTCGGTGAACAGGCAATGGAAATCGACGGATCCGGCATCTGCGGGGATTTCCGGAATCTCGCCGAAGTCGGGGAAGGAGACACCGGCGTACTCGTCGGCTTCTCTGCGCTGTTTTTCTATTTCCATCCGTGCTTTTGCTGCCGCGATGTTGGATTCTTCCTGTTCCTTCGCCATTTCCACGCGCTTTTTTTCAATTTCTTCGCTTGTCTTTGTTATATGCGCCGCGAGGTCTTCGAGCATCTTCTGCGCAGCGGGATCAATTTCTTCGCTTGTCTTTGTTATATGCGCCGAGAGGTCTTCGATCATCTTCTGCACAGCGGGATCGATTTCTTCGCTTGTCTTTGTTATATGCGTCGAGAGGTCTTCGATCATCTTCTGCACAGCGGGATCGATTTCTTCGGCGTTTTCGGGAATTCCGGTGGTGTTGTTGATTTCGGGAATATATTCGTTATTGTTAATTTCGTTGTTAGACATGGACTGTACCTCCGTTTGTTGTATATCGGCGGTACGCGGCATCGGGTCTGCATTGTCGTATAAAATAATAGAATCCGGTACAAAGTCCGGATCATCGTGATTCACAGAACCCAGCCACTGCGCCCGCCCTTTTCTGACAAGACCTTTCGCCCGTTTGGGGTAGGTCGCTTCCAGCTCGTTTCCATGAACATCGAATACGCGAATCAGTTCGCTTCCGTTTTTTGTAATGGGTGTCATCCCCTTTCGATGGATATTCAGTTGATACCTGCGGCGCGTGACGTTTTTTATGATGGGTGTCGGGATCCCCCCGCCGGGTATGAAAATATTATAGCATGAATCCTTCTCCCTGTCAAGACAGAGAGAAAATCACACCTCATTTATTATCTATTATTTATTCTTTCTTATTTATTCTTTATTCTTTTAGCAAACAAATCCCCGTAAGCAAAACAAAATCCCCGTGGAGCGCATCGACGGGGATTTGTTTGCGCTTTAGTATTGACCGTATGCTTCAACGTCAAGACCCTGCAGGACGCGGGAGGTGTCGTTGATGATCTTGTTGATCAGGTCGTTTGTGGTATAGAATTCGCCGAGATCGTTGACAACGACGAAGATCTTACCGGTGGTGGTGGTGTCGGTGGATGCGGCGTAGTGCTTGTAGAAGCGGAATTCGTAGGAGCTGCCGTCGGTCTTTTCGTAGGTCATGGTCAGGATCCGCTTGTCTTCATTCTGAGCGAGATCCGCCATATCCTCCGCGGACATCCGGGCGTATTCCTGATTGGTGATGTTCAGCATGGTCTTGTAGTATTCCCGGAAGTTTCTGACGTCTTCGTTGGGAATTACGGTGCCGGACTTTGCTTCGGTCACTTCGAGAGTGGGGTTGCCGCTTTCGTTGGTGCCGTGCTTCAGCTGATAATCCACGTCGATGCCGCTGCCGTTCAGGGTGATGCGGGTTACATCCACGATATTTTCATAGAAGGGAGTAGGGAAGATCCAGTCGAACTTGTCGTATTCCAGCCAGCCCAGCTTGTCCTTGGATACGTTGCACACGAGGGCATATCCGTACAGGTTGGAGATGGCGTTGTAGGAGCCGTCCGCCTGCTTTTCGGAGACAAAGAGGGTAAACTCATAGTCTTCGAAGGTGTAGTTGATGACGTAGGCGGGATCTGCCAGACCGAATTCTTCCAGCTGTTCATCGGTGGGCTGGAATGCCAGAATGGAGTCCCCTTCCAGGAGCATGAAGTTGTACAGAACCTCGAAGTACAGGCTGTCGTTGACCTGATACTTGGTGTTCTCGTCCTGACGGGGGTAGGTCATGTCGATTTCCACGATGGAGTCGGGATCCTTCATCTGATCCTCGGGGATCCGCTCGATGTGTACGAACAGTTCATCCACGCCGTGCCATACGGTGAACTCGTCCACGTAGAAGTAGTTGTTCTGGGACATACCGGCGGTGAGGATGGGGGAGATCAGCTTGTGGTCGGGCTGGAGAATGGTGTCCGCCAGGGTGGTGCCCATGAAGTACACGGCATTCTTGTTGGAGTAGCCCTTGGACTCGTCGGGCTCATAGAACACGTAATAGCCGCCCTCGGTGATGGCAAGGTCGCCCACCTGAACGGTGAAGTCCTCGCCGGAGGTGGAGGTCACGGTCCAGGATGCCTGAGGATCGTCCAGACCGAATTCGGCAAGCTGTTCCGCGGTGGCGTCAACGGCAACACGCATCATGACGGTGGGAGTACCGGTAGTTACCACCAGGGAGGAGAACAGCTCCTGGTCGAACTGAAGACCTACGAAGCCCTTGAGCTGGAACTGGTCGGCGGCGTCGCGGTAGACGGTGTATCCGCCGTGCTCGTTTTCCACCTTGATCTGCTGGATGGAGGCACGCTGGAGGGGTTCGAAGATATAGAAGGTTTCCACGCGGTCGTTGTACTTGGATTCCCATTCCAGAAGCTCCTTGGGAGCCACGGTTTCCTCAACTTCCGCGGTGAGGGGACGGATGACGGCGAAATACAGGATCAGCAGCAGGAGAAACGCGCCGCCCATGATATAAATGAGGGTTTTCTGTTTCTTGATCATGAGTGCTTTCTCCGTGTGATGACGATCAGACCGCAGAGGCCGAAGACTGCGGGAAGCACAACGGTCATGGCAACGGTCCAGTTGTTCGCCTGATCGGTGGTGATGGTGATCTTATCGGTGTCGAAGGGCTTGCGTTCCAGAACGGCAAGAACACGTTCACGGCCGACAGCCTTCATGGATGCTGCGAGGATGTCTTCGTTTGCGTAAGCGTTGGACTGGATGTAGGACTGAGCCGCGAAGGTGGGAGAACCTGCCGCGATGACGTAGGAATAGTAGTATTCGTTGTCAACGATGCGGGTTTCGCGGGAGATGGTTACAAGGTTGTAGGAGCCGGTTGCTTCCGCCTGACCGTTTACCATGTACTCGGAGGTATCATAGGACTTGAGGACGGAGGAAACTTCACGGGAGCCTGCCAGAGAACCGCCGGTTTCCCAGAGGATTTCAATGGGGGATGCCTTGTAGATGATGGTCTTGGGAGGAGTTGCAAGGTTGTTCAGATCGGAGTAAATGGAGCCGCCCAGGGTGTCCGCCTGATACTGCGCGATGACGGAGTAACCGTCAACGGACATGGAGTGTTCCTTGTCGCGGATCATGGTGTTGGGGGTATATGCAATGCCCCATTCTTCCAGGAAACCGTTCAAGTTGGTGAGGTTTTCCACGCTTCCGGCATCTGCGAATACCAGCAGGCATCCGTAGTCGTCAAGGAAACGGTCGATCTTTTCGATTTCGTTGAAGGAAGCGTCTTCCGCTTCATCGCCCACGAAGTCGTAAACGGGATTGAAGATGCAGAGCACGCGGCAGTCTTCGTCAAGGTCTTCCTTGGTCAGGTCTGCGACGGTGACTTCAAAGCCGTTTTCGGCGAACAGTTCCGCAAGAGCGGTGGCGCCGCCGATATCTTCACCGTGCTGGGTGGTGAAGGTGATCTTGGGGGTATTGGTCTGGGTAACCTGCATGATACCGGAGATCAGACGCTTTTCGCCGTTGTATGCCCATACGGTGGACAGGTCGGAGGTATCGTTGAAGGAGAAGAAGGCTTCCGCTGCGAATACACGGACTTCGGTGCCGGATACCAGAACCACGGAGTCGGTGTCGATGTCGGTTGCCGCAGTGGTGTAGTAGTCGCGGAAGAAGGCGGGATTCTTCAGAACGCTGACGCAGTCAACATGGACATTCTTGAATTCGTCCTGCAGCTGGAGCGCGGTGGTGTAGACGTAACGGGTGGATGCATAGTCGGAGTCGTTCATGAGAACGTCCGGTTCGCTTGCGAAGTAGATGTAAACCTCTTCGGTGATGTCGGACATCAGCTCTTTCGCTTCTTCGGAGAGGGTGAACACCTGCTTTTCGGTCATGTCAATGTACCACATGTACTTGTTGGCGAGAGCGGTGAAGATTACGTTGAAGATCACCACGATGGCGATGAACGCGATGGTGAAGGCAGTGGCAACGGAGCCGTACTTGAATTTTCTGGACTGAGTATACTTGAAATAATTCATGTTGTGCCTCCTTAATTACGCGTATCTTCTTCTCTCGTAGATACGGACGGACAGGAACAGGAACACAGCCGTGATGGAGAGATAGTAAACGGTTGCCGCGATATCAAAAATACCGTAGGTGAAGTTGATATAGCGGGCATAAACGGAAATCCAGTTGAGAACGGCGCGGATGATGTAAGCATCGATGAGGCTGTTGAACATACCGGCAGCGGCGAACACCAGAAGGATTGCCATGGTGCCCACGCAGGCGGTAACAACGGATTCGGTGAGGGTGGATACGAAAATACCCACGGCGATGAAGCACATGCCGATTAAGAGCATGGCGATGAGGCATCCGAAGGCCTTTCCCACGTTGGGAAGGGTGTCACCGCTGTACAGGAACAGGGGGAGGTAGTACAGGCAGCTGATGAGAACGGTGCCCGCGAACATGGAGAAAGCCGCGAGGAACTTTGCCATGATCATGGAGGTGATGGACACGGGGGAGGTCAGCAGAAGCTGCTCGGTGCGGGTGCGGCGTTCTTCGGAGAAGCTGCGCATGGTGAGAAGGGGAACGATAACGATATAGCCGAAGATCATGATCTGGAAATAACCGGATACATCGGCGGTCTGGGACTGTAAGGTGGAGATGGCGAAAATGAAGCCGGACACCGCAAGGAATACAGCGAGGAACGCGTATCCGAGAGGTGTGGTGAAGTAGCTCCGCATCTCTTTTTTGTAAATAGCGAACATGATTTTATCTGCCGGAGAGAATGGGAAATAACCCGGTCCGGCGCAACTCCTTTACTTGCTTGCTTTGTCCATGATCCGGATGAAGACTTCTTCCAGATTCATGCCCACGGATTCGAGACCGATGAGGGGGTAATTCTTTTCGCTGAGGCAGTAGAACAGGGGCTTGCGGATATCCACGCCCTTTTCCGATTCCAGCGCGTAGGTGTAGCTGTCAAGCTCTCTTTCGCCGGTCAGTTCCGCGGAAATAACGCCGGGGATGGACTTGAGAACGTTCAGCACTTCTCTCTGGGGACCGCATACCTTCACGTGGTAACGGCGGTTTTCTTCAACCACCTGGGTGATGGACTCGGTCTTTTCGTCGGCAATGATCTTGCCTTCGTTGATGATGATGATCCGGTCACACACGGACTGTACTTCGGAGAGAATGTGTGTGGAGAGAATGACGGTGTGGCTCTTGCCCAGGTTGCGGATCAGGTTGCGGATTTCGATGATCTGCTTGGGGTCAAGACCTACGGTAGGTTCGTCGAAGATGATGACGGGGGGATTGCCCACGAGAGCCTGCGCGATGCCCACTCTCTGCCTGTAACCCTTGGAGAGGTTCTTGATGAGGCGGTTCTTCACGTCGTCGATCTTGGTGACCTGACGGACTTCTTCGAGATGTTTTGCCCGGTTGAGCTTGCAGCCCTTGATTTCGTAAACGAAGTTCAGGTATTCGTTTACGGTCATATCCACGTAGAGCGGGGGCTGTTCGGGAAGGAATCCGATGAGCTTTTTCGCTTCGTCGGGATTTTCCAGAATGTCGATGCCGCCCACCTTTGCTTCCCCGGAGGTGGATGAGAGATATCCGGTGAGGATGTTCATGGTGGTGGACTTGCCCGCGCCGTTGGGGCCGAGGAATCCTACGATTTCACCCTTGGATACCCGGAAGCTGATGTCGTCCACGGCGAATTTTGTGCCGTAGTTTTTAACGAGGTTGTTTATCTGGATCATTGATGCTTTGCTTTCCTCCAATCTGCGGAATTATACAGATAGTTACTGTTCATTATATCACGGAATTATAAATAAAGCATGAACAACGAAGGGATTTACGTGATTTTTGTGTGATAATTGTTTGAAACTGCCGGTTCACCGATGCAGATGCCGGCTCCCATGGTACCGCGCACGCCGTTCATGCCCCGGTGACTGTAGAAGTTTACCGTATCGCACATGGTGCAGGAGGCGCATACATCGATGTGCTCTGCGGGGATGCCGGCGTCTTCGAGAATTTCCCGGTTCATTCCGGTCAGATCGGCGTGGAATTTGCCGGGGATGCCCTTCGGGGAGGGAATACAGTGCCGTGCGGTGAACTCCCGGCCGCGTATTTCCGTGACGGCGGCGAGAAAATCCTCTCCCACCTCAAAGCAGCACAGCCCGATGTGAGGCCCTATTGCGGCGCGGATGGTGTGCGGTCCGGCTCCCAGTGAGAACATTTTTGAGACAGCTTCGGCGGTGATTCCGCTGACGGTGCCGCGCCATCCGGCATGAACGGCGGAGACAACGGGGGATCCGTCATCCCGGAGTCCTGCCAGAAGGACGGGGACACAGTCGGCAACCCGGATGATGGGCATGACATCGGGGACAGCGGTCACAAATCCGTCGCAGTCTTCTCCGCTCTCCCGGCAGCAGCCCTCCCCGGCGTTTGAGTCATCCAGAATCCGTACCTTTGCCGAGTGAATCTGACGGGCGGTGACGGCGCGGGATCGGTCAAGCTGTCCCCCTGAAACCGCGCGGGCAAAAATATCCAGATTGGCATCAACCACATCATCGCTGTCCCCCAGATTCCGGGTCAGATTGAGGGAAGCCGTGTGGGGCAGTGTGCTGACTCCGCCGTGCCGGGTGGAAAATCCGTGGGAAATTCCGGGAATTTCGTCAAGCACAGACGAACGGAGAATGTTGTCGGTTAAGTAGAACATAAATACCTCATGATGCGCTATGATGCGCCTTCGGCTAAGAGAATAGATAAGATTGAATAGAGAATAGATAATAGGTGCGGGTCGGACGGAAGCCGGCAACATCCGGCAGTGATCTGCGGGACGTCGGGACACTTTCAGGAAAGTGACCGTCCACCTACCGGGATTTGGGTCAAACAAAACAATGCGTCAGCCTTTTATTCCTAATAAAATCCCCAAACGGTAAGTTTGAATAACCTCAAAAAGCCGCATCGGGGCAACGACACGGCTTTTTTCATATTTCCGGAAATATTACTTACTTCAGCTCAATTACGGATTCATCCCACATCTCGGGTGCTTCGTAGCCGAGAAGGTTCACAACAGTCGCCGCAACATTGGACAGACCGAACTGACCCTTGTCTTCCTTTACGGTGTACTTGTCAGCGTTGGCGTTGTCGTAGATGATGCAGGGAACGGGATTCAGAGTATGGCTGGTCTTTGCCTTGAGGGAGCCGTCCTTGTTCTTCTTCACGGAGCCGGTCTTCTTGTCGAATTCTGCCATTTCGTCCGCGTTGCCGTGGTCAGCGGTGATGATTGCCACGCCGCCCACCTTGTCGAGAACGGGGAGGATTCTGCCAAGCTGCAGATCAAGTGCTTCCATGGAGCAGATGGTAGCTTCCAGAGAACCGGTGTGGCCTACCATGTCGCCGTTGGGGAAGTTGACGCGGATGCAGTCGTACTTGCCGGACAGGAGCACTTCGATGAGGCGGTCGGTGATTTCCGCGCACTTCATCCACGGTCTCTGCTCGAAGGGAACGATATCGGAAGGAATTTCTTCGTAGGTTTCGTATTCTTCGGAGAACATACCGGACTTGTTGCCGTTCCAGAAGTAGGTTACGTGACCGTATTTCTGGGTTTCGGAGATAGCGAACTGGGAAATCTTCATGTCAGCGAGATATTCGCCCATGGTGTTGGTGATTTCCGGGGGATTTACAAGGTAACGGGAAGGAATGTGAAGGTCGCCGTCGTATTCCAGCATGCCTGCGTAGAGAACTGCGGGAACGCGGACTCTGTCGAACTTGTCGAAGTCTGCGCCGCCGTCGAAGGCCTTGGAGATTTCGATGGCACGGTCGCCGCGGAAGTTGTAGAAGATTACGGAGTCACCGTCGCCTATGGTGCCGACGGGTGCGCCGTTTTCGGCGATTACGAAGGGGGGCAGGTCCTGGTCGATTGCCTTGGTTTCTGCGCGGTAGGTTTCAACAGCTTCGTGAGCGGATGCAAACTGTCTGCCTTCACCGAGAACGTGGGTCTTCCAGCCCAGGTCAACCATAGCCCAGTTAGCTTCGTATCTGTCCATGGTGATCTGCATACGTCCGCCGCCGGACGCGATTTTGATATTGCAGTTTTCGTCGGAGAGATCGGCGATGAACGCTTCGAAGGGATCGATGTATTCGAGAGCGGAGGTTTCGCCTACGTCACGGCCGTCGAGGAGGATGTGGATGCGGATATTCTTGACGCCTTCAGCCTTTGCCTGCTGCAGCATAGCCTTCAGGTGGTCGATGTGGCTGTGCACGTTGCCGTCGGAGAACAGACCGATGAAGTGGAGGGTGGAGTTGTTTTCTTTCACGCCGCCGATGAGGGTCTGCCAGGTTTCGGATGCGAACATCTTGCCGGATTCAATGGAGGAGGAAACCAGCTTTGCGCCCTGAGCGAATACCTGACCGGAGCCGAGAGCGTTGTGGCCTACTTCGGAGTTGCCCATGTCATCGTCGGAGGGAAGACCTACCGCGGGGCCGTGAGCCTTCAGGGATACCATGGGGTATTCCTTCATGATGCGGTCCAGATTGGGGGTGCGTGCGAGGCTTACTGCGTTTGCTTCGGTAGCGGGAGCAAGGCCCACGCCGTCCATGACGATGGTCAGTACGGGACGGATTCCGCTTGTACCGTTGTGAGGAGTAAGAGTTTTCATAGGAAACATCCTTTATATATAGAATTTTTTTGTTGGCTTAGGGAGGGGAGGGACGGGGGTACGCGGCTGCTTGTTTTCGTGATCTTGTTTACCGGCAGGAACCGGAATCCACGACGGTCCGCATTGGTTCCGGATTCACGCCAGTTCCCCGTAGACGTTGATGAGCTGCAGTCCTGCTTTTTCCGCCATTCTTACGGTCTGGGCGGTACCGCCGCGGGAACCGTTCCAGTAGGCTATGCAGACCGAGGAGGAGTCCACCATATACTGATTGCGGATTTTCATGCAGCCGTCGAAGTAGGTGCGTTCGCTGGTGTAGATCACGTCGTCGGCTTTCCCCAAGATTTTCTTATAGGTGCGGAGGTGTTCCAGGGCATTCGGCAGATTGTTCCATCTCACGGTCTGATCCAGGCAGGGAATGGCGAGAATCAGCCGGATGCCGGGATCGGTTTCGCGCATTTCCAGAACAGTCAGGGCGGCCAGTGTGTCGAATCCCAGTGCGCCCCCTGCCATGAAGCGGGTGAAGCCGTGATTCCGGAGATCCTGTACATGGTACCGGACGGCATCCGCGGCGGCATTGCGGTGGCGGAGCGGCACATTCCGGTGGCCGGTGAAGCAGCAGGTATGAAGTCTGTTATCCATTATTTCCATAGGAGGGTCTGTTGACAAAAGCACAGCCCTGTGGTATCATTTTCACAGATCGAAGAAACGGGGGCTGGATATGGGATACTGCTGTGTGATGATGGGGGACGGAGTTCTGCGGGACTATGTGATCTCCGCGCTGGAGCTTGCCGGCATCGGCTGTTCCGCTGAGAGACCGGAGGAAGCGGCGGTGATCTGCTGTTCGGACGAATGGATTCCGCCCGTTCCCGAAGGATGCGCCGTACTGGTATTGTACCGCCGGCCCAGATATACCCGTTCTCCTGCCTATGCTGCACTGAGTGAGGGCCGGGAATGCAGGGCACTGGAGCGTCCGTTTCTGCTGGATGAGCTGATCCGGAACGTATCGGAGCTGCTGAAGCCCGGAGAATGTGCGGGTGAGATCCGCGGCAGTGCCGGTGACAGCGCGGTGATTCTGCGCCGGGAAGGTATGACTGCGGAGTATGACGGCGTCACGGTGCGTCTGACCGAGAGGGAATTCCGGCTGCTGGAGGTGCTGGCGGAAAAGGCCGGGGCAACGGTCAGCAGGGAAGTGATTCTGCGGGACGCATGGGACGGCATGGAAAGCCGGGGGAATGTGGTGGATGTGTATGTGGGATACCTGCGCCGGAAGCTGGAGCCGATCCTCGGCAGAGGTGCGATTCTTGCGGTGCGCGGTGCCGGGTACGTGCTCTCAGCCGGTGAGAAAAAACTGCAGATCCGGTAGTTTCCCGCAGACAAATCCATACAAGGTATATTATACCACAGTTTTCGGAAAAATACATTGGTTAAGGTGAATATATTTTGAAAAAGTATGCCCTCCGGTTTTAACATCATGAGGATTGTGCTTCTTCGGTGTAAAATTTAACAAATCCCTGTTTACTTTTCCGCAAGGATCGTATATAATGTAATGTACTTCTTCGGAAGTGCAATATAACAGGGATACTGTGACCGGAAAGAAAACGGAGTTCCGCAGAGCGAAAGAGAATCGCCGCCACGGCTGAGAGCGGTGTGGTCTGCGTCCGAATGTGCATCCGTGAGATCCCCGCGTGACTGTGTTGAACGTCAAGAGTGATAAATCAGAGTGGAACCGCGATCATCGCCTCTGCAGGTCTTTTGACTGCGGGGCTTTTTTGTTTTTTAGAGGTGTTTATGAATGAGAAAATCCGTATTGACAAAGAGAACGGACGCCTGCACATCCGCGTGATGCTGCAGTCTGCTTTCGGCCGTGCGGCGTATGAGAAATTTATGGAAATCCGGGAAGACATCGATGCCATCTGTGAGCGCGACCCGGCTGCGGAAAGCCGTGCGGAAGTGCTGCTTCTGTACTCAGGCGTTCATGCCCTTCTGATGCACCGTGCCGCACACGCACTCCATGTACGCGGTATGAAGCTGAGTGCCCGGGCAGTTTCCCAGTTTGCCAAGTTCCTGACCGGGGTGGAGATCCATCCGGGTGCCACCATCGGACGGGGACTGTTCATTGACCACGGCTCCGGTGTCGTCATCGGGGAAACCGCCATTATCGGCGACAACTGCACAATCTATCAGGGCGCTACCCTGGGCGGTACGGGCAAGGAAACGGGCAAGCGTCACCCCACCCTCGGCGACAATGTGATGGTGGGAGCCGGTGCCAAGCTGCTGGGCA
This sequence comes from Clostridia bacterium, assembly GCA_017407225.1. GTDB lineage: Bacteria > Bacillota > Clostridia > Oscillospirales > CAG-272 > UMGS1696. The sequence continues at coordinate 21,502 of JAFQWY010000037.1, forward strand.
ATTTCACGGTGGGATCCGGTGCGAAGATTGCGGCGGGGGCTGTGGTGCTGAAGGATGTACCGGAAAACTGCACCGCGGTGGGCATTCCGGCGCACATCGTCCGCAAGGATGGTGAAAAGTCCTCTGCAAGACCCAGTTTTGAGCTTGACCAGGTACACATTCCCGACCCGGTGGAAAACGAAATCCGGGAGATTATCCGGCGGATCGATGCGCTGGAAGATGTGCTTGACGGCACGAAAGAATAAACCGACAGGAGGCTGTTACTATGCGATGTCCGCGATGCGGCATGGAAAACGATAAGGATGCCCTCCGGTGTTCCGGCTGCGGCTATGAGTTCGCCGGGGAGCACGAAGAAACGGAGCAGAACGGGATGCCCCGGAGCGATTTCAACGAATACAGACCCCGGGAGATTCCGCCGGAAAGCCGGAAGCCCGTTCAGCCGTCGAAGCTGGGAAGATTTCTTTCCGCCTTTGCCCATGCTCTGTTCTATGTGATGCTGTTTGTGGGATGCCAGTCGGTGGTTGTCAGCGGCTACCTGACCTCCCTCATGAGCGGAGACCCGTCTCTGCTGACCGATCCGGATGCTGTCAATACGCTGTTCGAAGCGGTCAACGAGAAGACAGTGCTGATTCTGCTGATCTCCAATCTGCTGACGATTCTGCTGGTATGCATGCTGATGCACATCCGGAAACGGGCACCGGCACTGGAAATGGAGATTTACCCGGTCAATCCCTTCCGGTTCGGGACCTTTGCCCTGTTCGGGGCGGCGATGAACATCGTTGTATCCGTGACCATGTCCCTGCTCCCTCTGCCCGAATCCATGATTGCGGAGCACGCTGCCCAGACCATGGTGCTGTACGGGGAAATGAATCCCCTGCTGGAGCTGTTCAGCGTAGCGGTGGTGGCCGGCATCACGGAGGAGCTGATCTTCCGGGGACTTGTGATCTCACGGCTGAAAAAGGGTATGGGAACCGCCGCTGCCGTGGTGATTTCCGCGGTGATTTTCGGTGTGGTGCACGGTACTGCTCTGGCGGTGATCTATGCCTCCCTGCTGGGACTGCTTCTGGGCGGACTGTACGCCAGATATGATTCCGTTCTGCCGGGGATGATTTTCCATGTGTTCTTCAACATGACATCCTACTGGCTGCCTCAGGAAGGTACGGTGCTCACGGTGCTGTACATTGTATCTGCGGCGGCGGTTCTGCTGTGTGCATGGCGGATTTTCCTCTGCTATCCTGCATTCAGCGATATTTACACCGATGTCCGGGACAGACTGAAGCCTGCCAACGAAGAAGAAGCGGCTATTATTGCGGAAGTGAAGCAGCATCAGCGCCGCGGCATGATTACAGCGGAGGAGCTGGAAAAGCTGCACGACCGCTGGGTGGAAAACCGGAAACAGATGAAAAAAGACAAAAAATACGGACGGCGGAAATGATGCCGCTGCTCCGGGCACAATAAAACACCACATACAGGAGAAACAACATGAAACTCTACAATACTCTCACCCGCACCCGCGACGAATTTGTGACCCACGAACCGGGCAAGTGCAGAATGTACACCTGCGGCCCCACCGTGTATCATTTCGCACACATCGGCAACCTGCGCTCCTATATCATGGAAGATGTACTGGAAAAGTACCTCTCCTACACCGGTCTGGAAGTGACCCGCTGCATGAACATCACGGACGTCGGTCACCTTTCCTCCGATGCTGACACAGGGGAAGACAAGATGCTCAAGGGGGCAAAGCGCGAGAAGAAGACTGTTATGGAAATCGCGCAGTTCTACACCGACGCTTTCTTCGCGGACTGCAACAAGCTGAACATCAAGATTCCCGAAATCGTGGTTCCCGCAACCTCCTACATTCCCCAGTTCATTGAAATGGTGGAAAAGCTCCTGGAAAAGGGCTGCGCTTACGTAGCGGAAGGAAACGTATACTTTGACACCTCCAAGCTGGATGAATACTATGTATTCAACAAGCAGGATGCGGAGGATCTGGAAGTAGGTGTCCGTGACGGCGTGGAAGAAGACCTTGCCAAGCGGAACAAGACCGACTTCGTACTGTGGTTCACCAAGTCCAAGTTCGAGGATCAGGAACTGAAGTGGGATTCCCCCTGGGGTGTAGGCTATCCCGGCTGGCACATCGAATGCTCCGCCATCTCCCTGCAGAATCTGGGCGAATATCTCGACATCCACTGCGGCGGCATTGACAACGCATTTCCCCATCATACCAACGAAATCGCTCAGTCCGAGGCATATCTGGGTCATCCCTGGTGCTCTCACTGGTTCCATGTGCTCCACCTGAACACCCAGTCCGGCAAGATGTCCAAGTCCAAGGGTGAATTCCTCACCGTATCCCTCCTGGAAGAAAAGGGCTATGATCCCCTGGTATACCGTCTGTTCTGCCTCCAGTCCCACTACCGCAAGTCCCTGGTGTTCAGCTGGGAAGGCATGGACGGCACAAAGACCGCTTACAGCAAGCTGATTGCAAAGATCGCCGGCCTGAATCCCGATACTGCGGAAGCCGTTGACGAAGCCGTATTCGCATCTCTGAAACAGAAGTTCACCGATGCCATGGACAACGACCTGAACACTGCTCTTGCTGTGACTGCCCTGTACGATGTTCTGAAGGCAAAGACCAATGATTCGACCAAGATTGCGCTGCTGAAGGATTTCGACACCGTTCTGTCCCTGAATCTTCTGGAAGAAGCGGCAAAGGTCCGTGAAGCCAATAAGAAGGCTGCCGAAGCTGCAAAGAATGCGCCTGCCGCTGCGCTCGTGATCACCTGCGGCACCGAAGGCGTATCCGATGACGTGAAGGCACAGGTGGAAGCTCTCATCAACGACCGTGCCGATGCCAAGAAAGCAAAGGACTTCGCCCGTGCCGACTCCATCCGCGACCAGCTGACCGCGATGGGTGTAACCATCGTTGACGTCAAGGGCGGCGTGAACTGGACGAAGGCGTAAAGACGTGGAGTTTTGGTAAGGGGGACGTGAAAGGGGATACGGTCGCTTTTGAAAAAGCTCCGCAAAACTTTTATACGGACTGAGGTGTGCGGTTACAAAGTAACCGGGCTGACGTGGGATGCACTGATATGATGCGGTCAGCTTCATAGGTTTTTTTCCGGACGGCGTGCAGTTGTGGATTGCAGATTTCTCACTACGGGTACAACTGCGGATTGTGACTCAGGGTGCGGAGCCGTATCATGCGTACCAATGTATCAGAAATTCGTTTATACGGCTCATAGGGGCCTCCGAGACCCTATTCGCCCTCGCCGTGGAGCGGATCGAGTGATATAGTGACTTAAATTGTTTTATATCCGGGCTCACGCGCGCCGGGGAGTGTCACTGTAATTTCGGTTTA
>JAFQWY010000229.1 GCA_017407225.1 Clostridia bacterium
CGCCCGAGGATATCGTTCCAGCAGGCTTTGCGGTCGTTTTCCCCGAGGATATCCGCAATCTTTACGGCCGCACGGAGAGCGGAGAGCCACAGAACGCAGATGTACGTGGGGGTTCCCGAGAATTTCCATGCGTCGTAAGTGTTGTGCGAGGTATCGCTGTCGGGAAGTCCGTCGCCGTCGGTGTCGAGCCGTCCGATGGAATCCATTGCCTTCTTCACAGGTTCCCACATCCGCTCAAGGTATCCGCGGTCCCCGGTGTAAAGATAGTCCCGGCATACCATCAGCACGAACTGGTTGTTCATATCAATGCGGTTGTATCCGTTGTCAACGTGCTCGAGGTCGGGCGTGAAGAAATGATGCACCCGTCCGTCCTCCCTCTGGAACGGTACACCCATTTCCATCTGCGCTTTCTGCAGTTCGGGGAACAGGGCGAGAAGTCCGAAGGAGGCATGATAGGTGATATCAACGGTATGGAATCCGCAGTAGCCGAGACCTTCCCAGAGTCCGAATTTTCCGTCCTTCAGGTACCACGAATCCTTGACGATGGTGGAAAGATGAGTGGACCATGCGTCGGGATAGAAGTCGGGCATATCGGTATTGTAGAGAAGATCGGCAAATGCCGCGGCTTTTCCGGCAATTTCGGAAGCGGATGCGAGGTATCGGTTCGCTTCGCGCGCATCGGAGAAATTGTTTTCGTAGTAATGACCGAGCCGCACGTGATAACGGCTGATGTGATTCGGGAAATACCAGGACAGGATGAAGCGCACGGTCTTTTTCTCACCCGGTGCAAGGGTTACTTTGGAGCAGAGTGCGCAGGAGCCGAAATCCTCGCCCATCTTGTCGGTGACGGTTTTCATCACGCGGAGGAAATTTTCTTTTTCCTGTCGTGTGGAGGGGAAGTTTTCGGAGGTGTGTCTCAGCCGTTCGAGGTGGGACTGCGCGAACGGATACGCGGAGAACTCTTCAATGTACCGGTCAAGAGCCTCGTCGCGGAGGTCGGAGATCTGCGAATGAGACGGAAGCCGGGTGGGTCTCGCATTTGCTTCGCTGTTCGGGAGAACACCGCGTTCACGGAATCCGAACAGGACGGACTCCTGCGATACCCCGAGCACGGTGCCGGTCACATACTCACGCAGAAAACGGAAATGCTCCGCCGTGATATACGAAATCTCGCCGCCCTGCGCCGACAGACATACGGATCCCCGGTCAATCTCGTTGAATCTGGAATCCCAGTCCCCGATCTGAGGGGTGTTCAGGAAAATACCGGTCGTGTCTCCGTCACGGTAAAGCTCGTTCACGCATCCTCCCCTGTTGCAGAAATTCGGTTCCAGAGTGGAAAGGAGGCTGACGGTCAGCTCTTCCCCGGCAGGGTTTTCCACGGTGAAATCCAGATAGAATCCGGGCGTTGAGCTGGCTTTATAATCGTGCGGCACAAAAGGAGAGGTCGCACGCATCTTCACGTCCGCCGCCAGCGCCCGATCGTTGTAGGAAAGATCGCATACGGGAAAACGTCCGTCGAACTCGATCTCTTCAACGGGTCTGTTCCATGCGTACATGCGGTAAGTGAAGTCTTCCGAATCGGTTTTCATGCCCAGCTTGCGGACGATGGGAGACTGTCCTTTTTTCTGAACGCGCACCCAGAAGGACAGTGCGCCGGTGTTTCCTTCCCCGTCGTCCCCTTTTCCTTCCCAGAGCTGTGTTGTCCACCGCGGCGGGTTCGCAATCTGCCATTGATGGAATTCGCCGTCGGGGAAAAGTTCCACGGAGCCGGTGCCGATCCCGCCGAGAGCGATTCCGCTTTGCTGTGTTTTGTGAGAAATAATTTTTGCCATAGATCCCCCATGTGTGATTTGGTTGTTACCATTATAATAGCACATGACCGTATGAATTGCAACGACAAATCGGAAATCACCGAAAATCGGCTTCCCGCAGCGGGGAAGTAAAATTCCGCCTTACAACTCAATGCTGATTTCGTATTTGTCTTCCACGAGGATATAATTCACATTGTGCTTCCGTGCGAGAGCCAGCATTTCCGCATTGTCCTCCAATGCATGTTCGATGGTGTACCAGTCATCCTCCATACGCTCTTCAACGATATTTGCATATCTTTTTATGTCGTCAAAATGGCTCCGGATGTATTCCTCGCTCATGATCAGACAACAGTACCGGATGTTTTCGAGATATCCGGATTCAAAATCCTTCTGCCAGTCGAACGGAATGTAGCAGCCTTCCACGATCAGGTTCTGTTTATTTTCAATCGCGGTTTTCACCATTTCCCGGACGATGGGCCACAGATACGCGGTCAGATCCCGGTCATCGCTCACCGGAGTGAGCCGGGTGTTTCCGCTGCGGATCAGACCCATTTTCAGGTGGTCAATGGACAGATACGGATAGTTATATTTTTCGAGCAGCTTTTGGGCAAGGGCTGTTTTGCCGGTATGCGATGCGCCGGTAATCAAAAGTATCATCTGGATCCTCCGTATAATTCTTATTTCTCAAATTTCTTCGCCTTATTATATACCATCGTCATGTGTCCGTCAAGGAATATCTTCCCTGTACAGCAATTGACAATCCGCCCGAAATGTGTTATACTTTAGACGCTCATCGGAGGATGTTGTAATTCGTATGTACAGCGCCGGATAAGATGTCGCATAACCCATTTGTCGGAGGGCAGGCACAGCGTATATGGTACTGCCGGAGGAAGACACCTGCGTTTATGCGGTTTCTTGTCCGGCATTTTTCGTGTAAGGAGTCATTTTTATGAAACGATCACAGAATTTTACCGAAGGAAAAATCTTCTCGCCGCTGATCCGCTTTGCGCTTCCCGTCCTGCTTGCCCTGTTTCTGCAGGCGATGTACGGAGCGGTTGACCTGCTGATCGTCGGGCAGTTCGGCGGTGAGCTGGCGGATGTGTATGTCTCCGCCGTTTCCACCGGAAGCCAGATCATGCACACGCTGACCATCGTGATCACGGGACTTGCCATGGGTCTGACCATCTATGTGGGCGACCGGATCGGTGCGGGCAGACAGGAAGAAGCCGGCGGAATCATCGGAAGCGGCATCACGCTGTTTGCGGCTGC
>JAFQWY010000230.1 GCA_017407225.1 Clostridia bacterium
GGGTATATTCAGTTTTACAATTTTCAGCGCATTCAGCTGAAAACAAAACTGACACCGGTGGAATTCCGATGCCAGTTTATTGCTTGATTTGCTATCCTGGTGTTTTTTTGTGCTGTCTGTTTATTTTGGGGCAGTTCATTTTCCCGGAATACGGCAGTCTTTTCGGTTTCTCAGGTGGTTCCGTGCTCCGTCAGCCACTCAGCCGCGAATGTTCGGGTTCGGCTGTCGCTGTCGTGGAGGCAGTTTTTGACGGTGAAAACGTGAAGCTTATCGAATTTCGCAAGGAGTTCCAGTGCCTTTCTGCGGCAGTTGGGACAGTATGTGTCATGAATCACCCAGTCAAGACTGGAGTATGCACGGGGATCTTCAAAAGGTTCATTGTACATACGGCTGTTGGTTATGGCGAAGGCGGCGTGATGGCGGACTCCGTATTTGTCCTCGGGAAGGTTCTGCAGAAGATCATACAGTGCCGCATCCCCTTCTTCGGAATAGGTGTAGTTGTTCACCCAATGGTCGATGGCATGGCACAGCAGCTGATCTTTCATTTCATCTCCGGCTGTTTCCGCTTTTTTCAGCAGCTCGTCCCGGTAAGCCAGCACCGCCGGATGACGGAGACGGGACACCGCACGCTGCAGATTCATCGGTGTGATAGGGGAAGTGAATCCGCCTGCCAGATCCCCTTCAGACTCCCGTGCCATGGCGATGATTTCTTCCGGTTCACCGGGGAAGTCAAGCTTTGCAAACATGGAGTACAGCCGTCTGCGGATTTTCGGATCCTGTTCCGACCGTGCGGCATCCAGAAGCATGGCGATATCGTCGGAGGTGCAGGAGTTTTCAAAGAAATGCCTGAACCGAGCGGGATGAACCATTCTGGCATCACCGCGGCAGATTTCAATGATCCGCTCCATGGTGAAATCCTGCTGAACAGGGCGCATTTCCATAGCGGGAAAATCCTCATCCGGCGGCAGCTTACCGTTCTTCCGGTGCAGGATTTCCAGTTTATCTTCATTGGATACTTCCGTCAGCTTGTTTTCCAGATAGGTGAGGGTTTCTTCCGCCAGCGGATGATCCCGGTTTGCCAGAATCATGTCAATGCAGTGGGCAAAATCGTCGGGATTCACGGCATCCGACCACGCACTGCGCCAGCTCTGAAGCATCAGGATATCGAGAATGTGCTCCCGGGTGTTCCTGCCGCCCTGTTTTCCGTCATAGAGCGAGATCAGATCCATCACAAAATGCACCCGGGATTCGTCACACTGATGGTCGAACCGCATATCATGGGTGGCGGCGTAAATGATCAGATCCAGATGTTCGTCCCGTACTTTCGGGTGCATTCCTTTGAGGAGCCGCCATGCGCTGCCGTGGCCCTTCTCAATCGAACGGGAAAGGGCATTTCTTTCGTTGTCACGGGCTTTCTGGATCTGCGAATCCCCGGTAAATTCGTCAAAGCTGTATGTCACGGAATCGCAGGGGAAGTCAAACCAGACTGCGCGGCTGTGATCCGGGAAAAACGCGCTGAGCCGGAAAATATGGGGCTGATACTTGGGGGTATATTCGAGGGTATTCAGATCGAAATCCACCTCGCCCATAGGAAAACCATCGGGGAGAGTAGAATTAACAATCCGGATTTCCGTTTCCCCAGTGCTGAGATAACGGTTGGTTTCGTTCGGCTCCCGGTTCGGCAGAACGATGATACTCTCCACCGTTAGAATCATATCCCCGTTCTCGTAACGCACCGACTTCACCGGCGCATCATGGAGAATGACGGAGGAATGGTCGTCTGCTTTTTTGTTGCTGTGAGTTTCTATGATTGTGTATTTGTGGTTCATTGTATCTCCTTGGCATTGTTCGTCCCATAACATTCTTCCGTAAATCTCCACTCAGCGTCACAGGCGATGACGTATGTGGTATTCGGATCCGTCTCCATGGAGTGGTTTTCCCAGTCAAATTCACGCTCGGTACACCACTGGACGTAGGGTTCGTGAAGAAGATTATTCATTGTTCCCCACTTCATGGTGAAGCCGAAAATGTCACTGAAACCACCGTGAAGCCGCATATCCCGGACACCGGTAAATTTCAGCTCCATCACGGGATGATCCTTCATGCTGGTGACAAGAATTTTCAGCGTAAGATTGGGCATGGTATGAACGTAATGATTATACTCAACAATCACGTGTTTTCTGTAATCCGCCGAGATTATGTACCCGTCATGCAGTCCGTTGGTTTTTGATGCAAAATCCAGATAATCCTGTTCGTTTTTCAGCTTGATGAATTTGTTCATAGGTGTCTCCTTTCATGGTCTTGCCGAGCGTCCGTCGATGCGGTACTGGAGGGGCGTTTTCCCGTACCGCTTTTTGAACACCCGGATGAAATAATTGTGATCCCGGAAGCCGTATTTTTTCGCCAGATCCTGGATGGGAACGAAGGTGAACAGCAGATCGGGCAGTACCTGAGTCAGCCGCTCTTCCAGAACATACGCCATGGTGGACAGCCCCGTATACTCCCGTACGATCTGTGACAGCGTGGTGCGGTTGGTGTGGAAATGCTCGCACAGCCCATCCAGGGTCAGCTTGTTCATCACGTTGTCCTTGATGTACCGGATTACCTCCACGCCCTCGCCGCTGTCCACGCCCAGATAGGCGCTTTCCGCGATATTCAGGATGGAGAACAGATCCGACCGGGTGCGGCACGACCACATTCCGTCTTCTTCATGACCGTCGATGTGCCGCCGCGCACGGTTGAAATACAGCATGGCAGTGTCGTATTCCTCATCGCTCAGGGGAATGATCCCGAAATAACTGTCGGTACGGGTGCGGAACAGGTGGAAATCCGGGTAGCGGTGTTCCCGGCGCATGGATTCGTAAATGGGATCCCCGATGACGGTGGAATCCAGATTCACGTTGATGAAGTACAGCTCGTACTGGAGCGATTTGCAGTCATACTCCCCCTTTACATGGGTCAGCGTATCTTCATCGTTGAGGCACAGGAGGTATTGCCCGTCCAGAAAGCACCGGATGCCGTTGAAAGTGAGAGCCAGTGCCCGTGCCCGGAGAATCACCATGGCGTACCAGTTGTGGGTTTCCGAAGGCGGATCCGGAAGACGGTCGGTGATGTGTATCAGATCATAGGTGTATTCCATAAGTCAGGTTGTCAGAAACCAGTATTCGTTCATTTGTTTAAGAAATTCGTCCGTAACAGGGTGTCCGCAGTCCTCCGGGAGCAGGGAATCCACGCTGCAGTGAGGACAGCGGGCTGTTTTTCCGCCGTCGATCCATTGGGTGATTTCGGATCCCGGGAAGATTCTGCCGCAGTAGAAGCATCCGCAGTTTACGGAGTTTTCGATAAACTGCCGGTTGTCCTTGCTGAAATGATGGGCGTGGAGGATATCGAACAGACCGTGAGGGTATTTTTCCGATGCCGTGACCCATGCGGTCAGCTTGCGCTTGAAGGCGGCTTTGTCAGCGGGATAGAAATCCAGTCCCGGAACAAAATTGGATGTCATGCAGGTGAAAGGTCTGCCGTCTAGGTTGAAATTCTTGCGGAACTGCTTCATGAATTCCGGGGTGCCGCCGACGAGGAAATGGAATCCCTCTATGCGGATCATGGCACCCAGATCTTCGGCGATGGCAATGACGGTATGGTCGGCATACTTCACGCGGAGGAAACCGTGTAAGTTCATTCCGTCGGCAGATACGGCGCTCCGGTAGACATAGTCGAAGTTCTTGTATCCTTTGGATGTGGTATAAACGGAATCCCACCCGCAGGCGTGAACAACCCGGGCAAACAGATTCAGATAACCGGGAATCTCCTTGATGTCTTCGAATGACAGCACTTCAAATTCCGTAAAGTCCCGGGTGAAGGGATTGGAAGCGTACTGATCTTTTTCAGCATCGTCAAATCCAGGGAGAGTGCGGTGGAGAAGCTCAAATCCGTAAGCTCCCGTATTTTCAACATTTTCAACAGGCGGATAGATTGTCCAGTTTTCCTGACCGTTTTCGTAAATCATCTCCGCCATGGAGCCGTAATCCGGGTCTTCCCCGAAAAACTCCGGAAACATGGTAAGTTTCAGCGAATCCGCATCCTTTTTGTACTTTTCAAGGCTGTGACGGATCTGGGCTTCGCTGAAGATCCAGGATTCCGTCCGACCGCGGCGTGTCAGTTCCATCCGCATCTGTACACAGGCAGGAGCTTCATACTGAGCCATGAAATCCGGACTGACGGGCGCACCGGGGACAGTCTGACGGACATGGGATGCTTCACGTTCAAACCGGTCTTCGATGTCATAACAGACCTTGGTGTACATGGGAAGGATGTGCTGATATTTCTGCCAGCATCCGGCGCAGATGAACCGGTCACAGTCGATCGCTGTCATGCCGTTTTCCGATTCACAGCCGCAGACCGCGCAGATTCCGGGAAAGCGGGAGTGCAGAAACGGATGCTGAAACGAATCGAAAAGTTCCTCATCCTTCACCGTTCCGTCCGGGTTATAGATCCGGTTTGCCAGAGGATCCGTCTGCCAGTCGTTGCTGAAGCACCGGAAAAGAAGCCGTCGGTAGTTTTCGGTTTCCTCAGAATACCGTGCGGCGGATTCCAGCACCTCATCTGGCAGCGTCACATCCACCGGAAAATCGTTCCAGCAGGTTTTTCGGCTGTTCGGAGCACTGGAGAGAGTACGGACGTAAAGGCGGTTTTCGTGAATATAGAAATGCTGGGGATGGACTTGGCTGGGTGCGGGGAATTTCAGCGCAGCGACAAGGCTCAGATCCTTTTTATGGATGATAACCATGCCCTCCGTACCGTTTTGGTACATCAGGTTCAGCTGAATGTGGTCATGAGTCAGCTCCTGCGGTGTCATACGGCGGAATCTATCATCCAGGGGGTACCGCTGAATCACACTGCCGTCGTCATAGGACAGCTTGCAAATTGTCTCCTCCTGACAGCTGACTTCATCAAAAATTTCATGTCCGTCCTTGTCGGTCAGGTGCATGTACTTTTTTGGATACAGAGTCAGTCTGACAATGATGCCGTCCTCAGCCGGAGTAGTGGTGTAGATGAATCTATTTTCCGGAATGGGAATTTCCCAGCGCAGAGAAAACGGATCCATGTTGAAGCACCGGATGCTGATTTTTTCATGACAGCAGGTAACAAGATACTTTCCGTCGTACGATACAATAGTATTCTGGTGATAGCGCATTTCGGGAAGACCGGTGACCGTCCGTGTGGTTCCGTCCCGGTATGTGAAATCCATCCGGCAGTCGTCCATATCCCAGTCCAGGAATTCGACGGGACCTGTGATGAATTCCGTATGCATGGTATGAGTCAGGGAATCAAAGGAATGATAGGTCATGATGTCCTCCGTTACAGTGAATTATTTCATTTTAATTATAGCATGGTTCTTGCCCGGGATCACGGAAAAAACTTTGCGAGATGTTCTTTTACAGTATTATATCATGATTTACAGTTATTGTCTGCATGAAAAATAGCACTATTCGCAATGGGGCGGCGGGAAAGGGCGGAAAATATTTGTGAAAAAATTACGGGAATCATCTTGTGAAAACGGAGAAAATCGGTTATAATGAAGAAAAAACTGAGACTATGGGAGGAAACCATGAAAATCAGAAGCGAAATTTTCGAGATTCCCGGTGCGCCGCTGGAAGGCGTGAATCCGCTGCCGTCTTTTCGTTCAAGAAACCCGGTGTCATCAAGTATCACGGAAAGATTCCCGGCAAAGCTGAAGGAAACGCTGGGACGCGACATCAAGGTTCTGCCCTACCTGATGCAGGACCGGTATTCCCGGAAGCGCCTGCCCCTGAAGCTGAAATCCTTTGTGCTGGAAAACAAATATCTGAAGGCCCGGTTCCTGCCCGAGTACGGCGGACGGCTTCATTCCCTGTATGACAAAATCCACGATGAGGATCTGGTGTTCGTCAATCCGGTAATCCAGCCCGGCAATCTGGCGATCCGCAATGCGTGGCTGTCCGGCGGCATCGAGTGGAATATCGGAAACATCGGTCACACCTACACCACCTGCGACAACGTGTTCTGTGCCATCCTGCAGGATCCCGACGGAAACGATTTCCTCAGAATCTACGAATTCGAGCGGCTGAAGTCCATTTTCTGGCAGGTTGACTTCCATCTTCCCGACGATTCCCCCTATCTCATCACCCATGTGAAGATGATAAACCCCTTTGACGAAGATACCACCACCTACTGGTGGAGCAATGTGGCGGTACCGGATACGGGCAGGACGAGAGTGCTGTCCTCCGGAAAGAACGTGATTTCCTTCACCGGCGGCTGTGACTACGAGGTTCTGCCCCACATCGACGCCATGCCCGGTGTGGATGTAACCTATCCGTCCCGTGCCACCCGCAGCTTCGACTACTTCATTCAGGAGAATTACGAAGGCGAGAGCACATGGGAAGCGGCGGCATACGAAAACGGTCTGGTGTTCTACGAATGATCCACGGCCCCCCTGTACTACAAGAAACTGTTCGCATGGGGCAAGCATCGTGCGGGCAAGCGGTGGCAGGAATTCCTCTCCGACGGGGAAGGCACCGGATACTACGCGGAGATTCAGGCAGGCATCGCACCGTCCCAGCTCCACGACAAGATTCTGCCCGCAAAGGGGATCTACGAATGGACGCAGGTGTTCGGCGGCATCAAGCTGGAACCTGAGCGGCTGTTCTGCGAGGACTTCGATGCGGCGTGCGGATATTTCGGTGAAAATCTCGGCACAATTGTCACTTCCGACGGCATTTACGCTCTCAACGAAAAGCTGAAGCCCATCGCCGATCAGGCTGTTGCCGCAGACGATCTGGTTCACATGGGATCCGGTTTCGGTGCGGTGGAAGCCATGCGGATGAAGCTGACCGGTGACGGCGAAGTTCCCGCTTCCATGTGCTTCCCGAAATCCAGCATCACAAAAGCCCAGTATCCGTGGGTTCATCTGCTGGAAAACGGTGTTCTTCCCACGGAAGACGTCAGAACCATCCCCGATTCCTACATGATCGGCAGACGGTGGATTCCGCTGATGAAGTCCGCACTGGAAAAGAACGGCGGCAGAACCTGGTACAGCCTGTATCATTTGGGTACGGCGGTTTACGAAGTTGCGGATCTGACGAAAGCGGCAAATTCCGCCTTTGATGAAGAGGAAAATAAGCGTCAGACCGAAGAAGCCCGTGCGCTCTGGCAGGAATCCGCGGATCTTGCGCCCAACGCATGGGCATATCGGAATCTGGCGATTCTGGCACTGCGCGACGGAAACAACGATGAGGCCGAACGGTACTACGATCTGGCTATGGCTCTTCCCGGTGCATACGACGATTTTGCGCTGGCATCCGAATATCTGGGCACGCTGACCGGATGGCGGAAGTTTGACAAGGCGTGGGCGCTGTTTGAAGGGATGCCCCAGTCCTGTCAGGCAGTCGACAGAATCCGCATCACTGCCGCCAGAAGCGCACTGAAGCTGGATGAACTTGACTGGCTGGACGGTTTCTTCCGGGAAGAGCACCACGACATCCGGGAGGGGGAATGCTCTCTGACGGATCTGTGGTTTGAATTCTGCGCACGGAAGATGGCGAAAGAGCGGGGCGTGGACGTGAACGACGAAGCGGCTATGCAGGTTCTGCTGGATGAAGCATGGGACAACTGCCCGCCGGATCCGTCCATTGACTTCCGGATGTCCTTTGACAAGAATCTGAAATACCGTATCTGAATCCAACGAAAAAACTCCGAGTCCGGATAGAACGTCCGGATCGGAGTTTTCTGTTCAAAGATCGGGAATCTGTTCGTTTTTTCCGCCGTAGCAGATGCTGGCGTGCAGGTCATCCGACTGAGGTCCTACCATGTCTTCCAGCTGGCGCATGGTTTCCTCGGGGAAATAGGTCTGAAAATGGACGTGAAGCACATCACCGGCGGATATGGCGGCGGAGGGAACATGGAACGCAGCGTTTTTATGAATGGAAAGAACCACGCAGGTAGGCGGAAGGAGCAGATCGCGCACTTCTTTTCCGCAGACGAACGATTCCGGTGCAACGATCAGATCGGCTTCAATGATGCAGGCTTTCCGGCCGTGACGGTAGGCCTCCACGTTGCTTTCCACCACAATATCAGAGAATGCGGGAACTCCGAGGGTTTCGATGACCAGGAATGCCACGGTGACTGCAGCCGCAATGGGGAGAATGTTGGGCAGACCGTTCAGGGCTTCCATGGAAAACGCCAGTGCAATCAGAGGTGTACGGGAGGATGCACTCAGATAGGATGCGATGCCGATGATGACCATAACCGGGTAATACTGTGCCGGAAGCAGGTCATGAATAATGAAAACTTTGCCGCAGAGAGCACCGAGAATGGCTCCGAACGCAAGCTGAGGAACGAACAGACCGCCCGTCACACCGGCATTGTTGGCGATCAGGAGGAGGAGCATCCGTACCAGAAGTACGATGATGAGCATACCGGTGACACCGTGACCCTTTATAAGCATATCAACCAGGTGATGTCCCGAACCGATGAAGGCGGCGGAGATCAGTCCGATGCAGGCGGAAAGGGTAAAGATCAGCGTGATTTTCAGAATGAACGGAACTTTTTCCAGAGTCTGACGGATGAATTTCCGGGTGACTCCGTACACTTTGGTGAATCCTGCGGCACTCAGCCCGGAAATCAGTCCCACTGCTGCCGCTGCCCAGAGAAATGTCAGGGGAAGCTCGGCGTCCGCACTGAAATGG
This sequence comes from Clostridia bacterium, assembly GCA_017407225.1. Lineage (GTDB taxonomy): Bacteria > Bacillota > Clostridia > Oscillospirales > CAG-272 > UMGS1696. The sequence continues at coordinate 8,724 of JAFQWY010000230.1, forward strand.
AACAGCGTGAAGGAGATATCGGTCAGTCCGCAGAGAAACTGCGCCGATGCGGTTCCGGCGATGGTGGTCATTGCGGCTGCCATGAAGATCATGGGTGACATCCGCCGGTGGGCTTCTTCGATGGCAAAGAAAATTCCCGTGATGGGGGCGCCCGTTGCCGCAGCAAATCCCGCACAGGCACCGCCGGTCATGATGTAGCGGTCCCAGGCACGGTTTTTTCCGGCAAGCAGCTTGATGACACCGCGGCCTGCGGCGGTTCCCATCTGGACACTGGGACCTTCATTTCCCAGCGGAACTCCGCCGAAATAGGTCAGCATGGACGAGAGAAACATAAAAACAAGGCTTTTCAGCCAGCTGAAGGTAACCAGTCCCCGGAGGATGGAAATCGCCATGGGGATACCGCCGCCGCGCGCATCCGGAATATACCGCAGAAGGACGGCGGATACAAGGCCGACAAGCGTCATTCCGAGAATCAGCATGGGAATGTAAGAAGAATTTGCACGGACATAGGCGTACAGAGCTTCGGATTTATCAATGACAAAAGAAGCGGTCAGCTTGAATAAAAAGATCAGCCCCCCGGTAATGATTCCTGTAATGACAGAAAGAAACAGACAGGGAAGCAGAATATTTTTGATATAGGTGATGCGGCTGGATTTCATAAGTGCCTCGGATCATAATTATCAATATGCCGTTTATTATAGCACTTCTCGCATCAGGATGCAATAGGTATCTTTCATTCCGGAAAAGTTTCATGCAGGTAAGATACTTCGCACCGGGTATTGACACATGGGATATAATTTGATATGATAAAAGAAAAAAACATGGAGGTATCATCATGGATCGGATCATTACCGCAGCAGACTCTTCCGCACCGTCCTTGTGCGGAGCTTATGAGGGCAAGCTGAAAATCGGAGCCGCAATCAATACGTGGCATCTGGAGAAGGACAGTACAGCTTATGAGGTTATCCGCAGGCATTTCAATGTGTTCACGCTGGAAAATCAGTCCAAGCCGGAACCCGTTCATCCCGAGGAAGACCGCTGGGTTTTTGCGCCTGTTGACCGTTTCGCGGCGTTCGGGGAAGAAACCGGCGTGACTCTGCGCGGTCATACCCTGGTCTGGCACAGTCAGTGTCCCGGCTGGTTTTTCAGAGACGGGGATGGAGACGCTTCCGCCGAGCTGCTTCTTGCCCGGATGAAGGAGCATATTACCGCGATGGTATCCCGTTACCGCGGCAGAATCCACACCTGGGATGTGGTCAATGAGGTTCTGCGGGACGAAGGCGGTCTGAGAGAATCGGCGTGGTACCGGATTTCCGGGAAGGAATACATCCGTGAAGCATTCCGTACAGCTCATGCAGCCGATCCCGATGCCCGTCTGATTATCAATGATTACAATCTGGAATCCTCCGATGCCAAGGCGGATACCATGGCGGAACTGGTCCGTGAAATGATTGCGGACGGCATTCCCGTGCACGGAATCGGACTGCAGATGCATCTGGGACTGGATACGGATATGGAACGGCTGAAGAAGAACGTGAGAAAATTGGCTTCCATCCGTGAAATCGCACCGGATTTCAAACTGGAAGTGACGGAACTGGATATGTCCTGTTACCGCTGGGGCGATGAAGCGGAGGATATTCAGTGGGATGAGGAAAAAACGGCCCGGTTCACGGATAAATACACGGAGTTGTTCCGGTTCTATCTGGAGCTGGCGGAGGAAGGCGTTCTGGATACGGTGGTTTTCTGGGGTCTTCACGACGGTGTGTCATGGCTCAACGGATTCCCGCGGAAGCATAAAAATTATCCCCTGCTGATTGGTCGTGATTTTGAACTGAAACCCGCATTTTTTGCGGTTGCAGCGCTTGTTGAACAATGATTTTACTGGAGGTACACGATGAAAAAGTTTCCGATCGGTTTCTGGAATTACACGCCCACCGGTGAACTGCGTGCGAAGGATGTAAAGGATTGGGCGGATCTTGGGATGACGATGGCTAACAGCCCGGAATTCTGGGATGGATGCGACAAGAATGTGATGCTGGAACTGCTGGACGCCTGTGAAGAGTACGGAATCAAAATGATTCTCTGCGACAGACGTGCCAGATGGGGCGGAGCAACGGACGATCCCGAAGCTTACGAAAAACGGTTCCGCGAAGCATATGAAGATTTCGGACGGCATCCTGCCGCTCTGGGATTCCATGTGGGCGACGAACCCACTACGGAAAAGGCTTTTGCAGACTGCTGCGCCGCTCACCGGATTCAGGAAAAGGTGGCGCCCGAACTGATTCCCCATCTGAATTTTCTCCCCTATTGGGAAGGGCAGGAACAGGATATTCTGAAAGCTCCCACCTTTACCGAATGGGCGGAACGGATGGTACGGGATGCGGATCTGAAAATCTTGTGCTACGACTGTTATGCCCAGATGAACCCCGAAGAATCCGGAACCCATATGTATTACCAGAATCTGCGGAAATTCATGGAAGCCGCAGATGCCACCGGAATTACTCCCTGGACGACCCTGCTTTCCGTGGGACATTTCCGCTACCGCTGTCCCAGTGAGGATGACCTGCGCTGGCAGCTGAACACAGCGGTGGCATCCGGTATGAAGGGAATTCTTTGGTTCTTCATTTATGGAAGAACACCCAAGGCCAACTACCGCAATCCTCCCATCGACGAATTCGGCGAACGCACGGAAACCTTTTATTGGCTGTCCAGAGTGAACCGGCGTTTTCTCCATCAGTTCGGGGATTTCTTCCTTTATGCCGAGCACAAGAAGACAGTGCATCTGGAAAAATCCTTCGGCGGTTATGAGATGTTCCAGCCCGGCGTTACCAATCCGGATATTCTGGATGTGACCAGTGTTCACGGATTGCCGGCAGTTCTGGGATTCTTTGAAAAGGACGGAAAGAAATATCTGGCAGTTGTCAACAATTCCGTGAAGGAAAGCGGACAGTTCCGGATTCATGTTCCGAAGAATGTGAAGAAATTCCAGAGATGGAACTGGAACCACGATCTGTCCGATATGAAAACTGACAGCTGGGATGCTTTCTACACCGAAACGGAGGATCAGTGCATCGGCGGCGACTGGCTGGCTCCCGGTCAGATGAAGCTGTATTATTACGAAGTATAAGCGGCAGAAAAGAGGATGACGGAATGGCTCAGGTATACCTGATCTGCGGAAAAATCTGCAGCGGCAAGACTACTTATGCTCACAAACTCTGCCATGATCGCGGCGCGGTGCTGCTGTCAGTGGACGAAATCATGCTCGCCATGTTCGGTCAGCACTGCGGCGGGATGCATGATACCTACGCGGACCGCACGAAGAAGTATCTGCTCGATAAATCGGCGGAGCTGATCGGAAACGGCATCAGCGTGGTTCTGGACTGGGGATTCTGGCGGAAAGATGACCGGGATGCCGCGCGGGATTTCTTCGGCAGCCGGAACATTCCATACAGGTTTGAGTGCATCCGGATCAGTGATGAACTCTGGCAGAAACGGATCGGCAGACGGAACAAAGCCGTTCTGAGCGGTGAAACAGAAGCCTATTACATAGACGAAAACCTCGCCGCGAAGTTTGAAGCACGCTTTGAAATGCCCGGTGACGACGAGATTGACCACTGGATCATCACGGAGTTATCCTGATATCCATTTATGTCAAAGAGGAATACTATAAATCTGTCCTGTAAATATGCTGCTGAGTCTTGAAATTGCTCCAGGCGTATGGTATAATGATGTCAACAGTATTGCCGCCATCGTCCGCTTCAGGCGTGAGTTGCAGGGTCTTATCGGCCATGTTTAACTCTGACCCTTGCTGCTTTTTGATTGAATTAAATAGATACAACAAAAACTGACACCGGTTGGACTCCGATGCCAGTTTTTTTGTGCTGCAGGGAATGAATTTTTCGCCGTTTATCAGCTGATGCTTACCCCAACAGAATTTCCGTTCACGGTGACTTCCCAGCCGTCGAGTGATCCGCCTGCGGTTTTCACACTGCACATTCCGTTATCGAAAGATACGGTACCGAGCACGCCGTCAAAGGCAAAGGGTACGGTGAGCGTTTCACGGTACGGACGGAAGCTGAGTTTTTTCGCGGAAACATCCACGGTCATGCCCGATGCCGCAAGCATGGTCGTCCAGGAAGACAGAGGTCTTGTATACCGGAATCCGCATTCCCAGTGATCCCAGAAATGACCGAGGCGCATCTGGGTATCGTGGATGGACTTCACGACAGTGTCGGAAATGTCGGAAAGTCCCACGGACATGGCAAGGGCGGAGAAGAGGTACCCGATGCCTGTCCAGACCGCGTCCGCCTGACAGTTCTTGTAGGTCATGACACTCATGGGTTTGCCTTCGGGACAGGTTGCGTTCAGAAGTCCCTGTTCGGGATCGAAGTTGGAGGAGAACGCACGGCTGATGACTGCGCGTACACGGTCGTCGGGGAGATTTGCTCCCATTCCCGACAGTCTCAGGAACCATTCGCCGTCAATCTGGTCGGTCATGAGGCATCCGTCCACGGTGGAACCGTTTTCGTCATCGCGCCGCCAGAGATCGTAATATTCCCCGTTCCACAGACGTTCTTCCAGAGAGACAAGTCCGCGCTCGAGGATGCCGTTCCAGTATGCCTTGCGGTCACTTTTGCCGAGGATATCCGCAATCTTTACGGCTGCACGGAGAGCGGAGAGCCAGAGCACGCAGATGTATGTAGGTGTTCCCGAGAATTTCCATGCATCGTAGGTGTTGTGGGAGGTATCGTAGTCGGGAAGTCCGTCGCCGTCGGTGTCCAGACGTCCGATGGAATCCATTGCCTTGTTAACAGGCTCCCACATCCGCTCAAGGTATCCCCGGTCGCCGGTGTAAAGATAGTCCCGGCATACCATGAGGACGAACTGGTTGTTCATGTCAATGCGGTTGTATCCGTTGTCAACGTGTTCCAAATCGGGCGTAAAGAAATGATGCACCCGTCCGTCCTCCCGCTGGAAGGGCACGCCCATTTCCATCTGCGCTTTCTGCAGCTCGGGGAACAGGGCAAGAAGCCCGAAGGAGGCATGATAGGTGATGTCCACGGTGTGGAATCCGCAGTAGCCGAGTCCTTCCCAGAGACCGAATTTTCCGTCCTTTAAGTACCACGAATCCTTGACGATGGTGGAAAGATGGGCGGACCATGCCTCGGGATAGAAATCGGGCATATCGGTATTGTAGAGAAGACCGGCAAAGGATGCGGCTTTCTCGGCAATTTCGGGAGTAGAGGAGAGATACCGGTTCGCCTCCCGGGCATCGGAGAAATTGTTTTCGTAGTAATGCCCCAGACGCACGTTGTAACGGCTGATGTGGTTGGGAAAATACCAGGAAAAAATGAAGCGGACGGCCTTTTTCTCACCCGGTGCGAGAGTTACTTTGGAACAGAGCGCGCAGGATCCGAAATCATTGCCCATCTTGTCGGTGACGGTTTTCATCACCCGAAGGAAATCCTCTTTTTCCTGCCGTGTTGAGGGAAAATCCGGAGAAGTATGTCTCAGCCGTGTGAGATGGGACTGTGCGAAGGGATAGACGGAGAACTCTTCGATATACCGGTCAAGAGCCTCGTCGCGGAGGTCGGAAATCTGAGAATGAGAGGGAAGCCGTGAGGGCCGCACGTTCACTTCGCTGTCCGGGAGAACACCGCGTTCACGGAATCCGAAAATGACGGACTCCTGGGATACGCCGAGAACGGTGCCGGTCACATATTCGCGCAGGAAACGGAAATGCTCCGCGGTGATGTACGAAATCTCGCCGCCCTGAGCCGACAGGCAAACGGAGCCCCGGTCAATTTCGGTGAATCTGGAATCCGAATCATTCACCTGAGGTGTATTCAGGAAAATACCGGTGGTGTCTCCGTCACGATACAGCTCGTTCACGCATCCGCCCCGGTTGCAGAAATTCGGCTCAAGGGTGGAAAGGAGGCTGACGGTCAGCTCTTCATCGGTGGGATTTTCAACGGTGAAATCCAGATAGAACCCGGGTGTGGAGCTGGCTTTGTAGTCGTGGGGCACAAAAGGAGAGGTCGCGCGCATTTTCACATCTGCCGCCAGTGACGGATCGTTGTACGCAAGATCGCATACGGGGAAACGTCCGTCGAACTCGATCTCTTCCACGGGCTTGTTCCATGCGAACATACGGTAGGTGAAGTCTTCGGAAGAAGTCTTCTGCCCCAGCTTGCGGACGATGGGAGCGGCTCCGTCTTTCTGAACGCGTACCCAGAAGGAAAGTGCACCGGTGTTTCCTTCGCCGTCGTCCCCTTTTCCTTCCCAGAGCCGTGTCGTCCATCGCGCGGGATTTGCGATCTGCCACTGATGGAATTCGCCGTCGGGGAAAAGCTCCACGGATCCGGTTCCGATACCGCCGAGAGCGATTCCGCATTGCTGTGTTTTGCGAGAAATAAATTTTGCCATAGATCCCCCATGTGTGGTTTGGTTGTTGCCATCATAATAGCACAAAACCGGCTGAATTGCAATGACAATCCGGAAAACCTCATGACTTTAACGGAAGATCAATCGGAAAACTCATGGGTTTTGATGTATTCGATAAAGGTTTTCATGCTTTTTGACAGCCATTTGTTTTTATGATAAATGAGCTGTTTCCAGATATCAATATTCATATCGACAACATCGAGATAACACAGCTTTCCTTCTGCCGCCAGCTTTCCGGTGACAAAATCGGGCAGGTAGGAAATCATGTCGTTTTCCATGAGAACGGAAGTGATGATATCGGTTCGGCCGATCTCAAGAACCGGCGTGATTTCCAGAGACTTTTTCGCAAGTTCCCGGTCAAAAACGCGGCGGTAGCCCTGTCCGTACTCGGTCAGAACAAACGGCTCTCCCATGATATCTCTGACCGACAGTCCTTTCCGGCCGGCAAATTCCGATTGTGCGGACGCTGTAAAGTGCATGGGAATCCGCTGTTCTTTTGCAATAACATAATCTTTATTATACAGACGGTGATCGAGCGTGATGATCACATCCGCCTCATTGTGGTCGAGCATATTCAGCAGGCTTCCTGAGTCGCCCGTGGAAAAACGGATGGAGATGGCAGGGTGTTTTCTGTGAAAATCCGCATAATGAGCAGAGATCATTTCCTCGCAGATGGAGTCGGGGGTGACAATATGGAGGTGCCCCGCACAGTCCTCTTTGGTAAGGGTTTCCTTGAAATCCTCGGTAAGCGCACGCACGCCATGGGCATAGGAAACGAGCTTGCGCCCCTGATCGGTGAGGGTGATCGTATGATTGATCCGCTCAAACAGCAGACATCCCAGTTCGTCTTCCAGCTGCTTGATCTGAAAGGAAATGGTCGACTGTGAATATCCCAGCTGTTCCGCTGCCTTTGTGAAGCTGCCCAGTTCGGCGACGTGGATGAATGAAATCAGGTTTTTGAGTTCCATATAGGCTCCCGTACATCGAAAATATAGATGGTTATCATCGAAATCATTCGCTTGACTGATGATGAATTTTATTATATAATAGCGGCAAGCAAAATTCAAGTCCTTTGATCCGTTTTTTCAGAAAAACAGCAAAGGTATGTATCCATCACAATCAAATAACAATAAAAGCTGTGACGAAGAATGGCCGGGAAACCGAAAGCATTTCAGAGAACCGATGGACGGTGTGAATCGGTATGCATAGTTCCTGTCCTCTCCCTTCCGAGCCGGAAGCCTGAAGCGTATGTGTGTAGGGCGACCCGAGTGTGCTGCGTCAGTGCATAGAGGTTGACAGACTTCGAAGATAAAGGCGTTGATGAAGACGGAACCTGCAACGATTTTCTCAGAGAGCCGGGGATGGTGTGATCCCGGTAAAGGACTGCGGAATTCCCATCCCTTCTGAGCCGGAAGCCCCAAAGGCTGGCCAAGTGGCCGTACACCCAGTAGGCGTTTCCCGAGCGTGCTGCGTCAGTGCATAGAAGTTGATAGACTTCGAAGAGGTGGCGAAATAGTAGTTTCGCAATTTGAGTGGTACCGCGGGTTTGTTTAACTCGTCTCAAGAACGA
>JAFQWY010000231.1 GCA_017407225.1 Clostridia bacterium
GTACCGAACTGATCAGACGGAAGCTGGGCGAAGACGCTCACGCTATGACCATCACTCTCCTGCTCAATTCCGAAGGCAAGAAGATGGGCAAGACCGCATCCGGTGCCGTTTGGCTGGATCCCAACAAGACCAGCCCCTTCGACTTCTACCAGTACTGGAGAAACGTGGGCGACTCCGACGTTCTCAAGTGCATCCGCATGCTCACCTTCCTGCCTCTGGAACAGATCGACGAAATGGACCAGTGGGAAGGCAGCCAGCTGAACACCGCAAAGGAAATTCTCGCATACGAACTGACCAAGCTGGTTCACGGCGAAGAAGAAGCGACCAAGGCTCAGACCGCTGCAAAGGCACTGTTCGCTCAGGGCGGCGTAAATACCGAAAATATGCCCACCACCACTCTGGAAGACGCTGACTTCACCGACGGCAAGATTCTGGTGATCGATATGCTCATCAAGTCGGGTCTGTGTGCATCCAAGTCCGAAGCAAGACGTCTGATCCAGCAGGGCGGCGTATTTGTGGGCGACGAAAAGGTTGCTTCCCTGGAAGCTGCTCTTGACATGTCCGCTCTGGAAGGTGACGGCGTGATCGTGAAGAAGGGCAAGAAGACCTACCACAAGTTTGTAAAATAAGAAATAATGAAGCGTTACGAATATCTTCTGTTCGACGCGGACAACACTCTTTTCGACTTCTCGCTGGCGGAGTATATCTCCTTCGGCGAGACCTGTCGTAAAGGGGATCTGCCGTACTCGGAAGAACTGTACCGGGAGTACTCGGAAATCAACGACGGTCTGTGGAAGCGGATCGAAAAAAAGGAAATCACGCTGGAGTTTCTGAAAACGGAACGGTTCCGGCTTCTTCTGGTATCCATGGGACGGGCGGACGATGGAGCCACTCTCAGAAAGGCGGAAGAGCTGCGGGATACCTACGTGGAAACCCTCGGTCAGCAGACCTGCCTTATTGACGGGGCGGAGGATCTGTGCAGAGCCCTTGCGGGACAGTACAAAATGTACCTTGTCACAAACGGCATCGGCAGAATCCAGCGCTCCCGTTTCAATCATTCCGCGCTGAAGCCGTATTTTGACGGGATTTTCATCTCCGAGGAAATGGGAAAGGCCAAGCCCGAGCCGGCGTACTTTGACCATGTGCTCCGCGAGATCGGCAGTCCCGAACGGGAGAAATGCCTGGTCATCGGCGACTCTCTGTCCTCCGACTGCGACGGCGCCATTGCATCCGGTCTGGATATCTGCTGGTACAATCCGAAAAACGCCGATGCGAAAAACAGAGAACTCACATATACTGTAACAAAACTTTCCGATATCATCCACCTTCTTGACGAAACGGAGATCTGACTTGACTGAATCCATCAAAAATCTGTATGAACGGATCCTCGCATACAACGGGGAACATGACAATGCCATAGCAATTCTCCGGGATGAACCCATGTACCGGCATACCACCTTCAAAATCGGCGGTCCCGCGGCACTTTTTCTCACGCCCGATTCCACGGATTCCATGACCGCGCTCTGCACCATGCTGAAGGAAACCGGCGCAAAGCATTTCTTTCTGGGCAACGGAAGCAATGTGCTCTTTGACGACGGCGGATTTGACGGAGCCGTGATTTCCCTTGCAGGGCTGAACAGCGTGTCCGCAGACGGAAACATGATCCGCGCCGAAGCCGGTGCATCCGTGGCATCCGTCTGCAAAGCCGCCAGAGAAGCCTCTCTCACCGGATTGGAGTTTGCATTCGGCATCCCCGGAACCGTGGGCGGAGCCGTTTACATGAACGCGGGCGCATACGGCGGAGAAACCGCATTTGTTCTCACCGAAAGCACCTATCTGGATCTGGATACCCTGACTGTCTGCACCATTCCGCTGACTGAGCATAGTTTTGGCTACCGTGAAAGCGTATACAAGCACACAAAACGGCTGATTCTGTCCGCAGAGTTTACGCTGACGGAAGGAAAACGCGAAGAAATCGCAGCCCTGATGGCGGACTATATGAACCGCAGAGTCACAAAGCAGCCCCTGGAATATCCCTCCGCCGGCAGTGTGTTCAAGCGTTATCCCGGCCGCTATACCGGTCAGATGATCGATGAAAGCGGACTGAAGGGATACACCATCGGCGGCGCACAGGTTTCTGAGAAGCACGCCGGCTTCATCATCAACAAAGGCGGAGCCACCGCAAAGGATGTTCTCGACCTGATCGCGTATATCAAAAAAGTCATCCTTGAAAACTACGGATGCGAGCTGGAATGCGAGGTCATTCACGTAAAATAATGGAATCTTTTTCTCAGAATGTGAAAGATCAGCTTTCCGCCGGGGAAATCCGGAAGAAATGCTGCCGTTTCACCGATGCTGCTCTCACAGCCCTTGACGAGAACGACAACAACGGAGACGCACTGACGGAAATCTGGAACAAATGCCGGTGCGATACCTGCAGAGTTGTTTTTCTGCGCCGTCTGTTCATTCTCCGGGGATCCGTCACCGATCCGGGAAAGTCCTTCCATCTGGACTATTCTTTCCGGTATCCCGAAGAGGCTGAAGCGGTTCTCACTATCCTTACCGATATGGGACTGGATTTCCGCCCGGCTGAACGGAAGGGGCGGTATGTACTCTATCTGAAGGACAGCACCGCCATCGAGGATTTTCTCGTGTCAATCGGAGCACAGAATGCGGCGTTCGATGTGATGAACACCAAAATCATGAACGAATTCCGCAATTCCGTCAACCGGCAGGTGAACTGCGACACGGCAAACATCAAAAAACAGCTTGCCACTTCCCGGAAATACATCGAAGCGATCATCTATCTGACGGAAACCGGGAAGCTGGAAACCCTGCCTGAAGAATTGCGGACCACCGCAAAGCTCAGGATGGAACACGACCAGCTGTCCCTCAGCGATCTGGCCAAGCTGACCAATCCCCCGGTCACAAAATCCGGGATGAAGCACCGACTGGAAAAAATTCTCTCCTGCGCGGAAGATATCCGTGCGGCGGAAGAAAACAACCGAAACTGAAGAATACGGGAGGAAATATGGGAAACTTCGTTCATCTGCATCTGCACAGCGAATACAGTCTGCTTGACGGAGCGTGCCGAATTTCCGACATCCCGAAAGCAGCAAAACTCGCCGGACATACTGCCGTGGCTCTCACCGACCACGGGGTCATGTACGGCGCAGTTGCGTTTTATAAGGCATGCATCGCCGAAGGAATCAAGCCCATCATCGGGTGCGAGGTCTATGTGGCGCGGCGAAGTATGTACGACCGTGACAAGGATTACGATGCCGGAAGCAGCCATCTGGTCCTGCTGGTGAAGAACCGGAAGGGCTGGGAGAACCTGATTTATCTGGTATCCAAGGGCTACACCGAAGGATTCTACTCCAGGCCCCGGATCGATACGGATCTGCTGGAACAGCATACGGAGGGGCTTGTGTGCCTGTCCGCGTGCCTTGCCGGTTATATTCCCAGATGCATTGTGGCCGGGGAGTACGACAAAGCGGAGGAATACGCCCGCCGTCTGGACAGGGCATTCGGACGCGGAAACTTCTATCTGGAGATTCAGGATCACGGGCTGCGGGACGATGACGTTGTCTGCGAAGGCATCCGATCCATCTCCGAAAAGACCGGAATTCCCATGGCCGCCACCAACGACGTCCATTACATCAAAAAGAACGACGCGGAAACCCAGGCGATTCTCATGTGCATCCAGACCGGGAACGTGATCACGGACGGACGCCCCATCGGCTTTGAGACGGAGGAATTTTACTATAAAAATACCGTCGAGATGGAGCGGCTCTTCAAAAACTACCCCGGTGCCTGCGAAAATACACAGAAAATCGCCGATATGTGCCAATTCGATTTTGAATTCGGCAAGACAAAACTGCCCCGGTACAAGCCCGAAAACGGCATGGCGCCGGACGAATACCTGAAATCCCTCGCCTATGCAGGTCTGGAGAAAAAATCCGCCGACGGACACATCATCTTCACGGAAAAGCATCCGCGTGAGATGTACAAAGAGCGGATCGAGTACGAGCTGTCGGTTATCGCGAAGATGGGCTACAGCGAATATTACCTGATTGTGTGGGATTTCGTCCATCAGTCAAAGAAAATGGGCATTCCCGTGGGCCCCGGCAGAGGTTCCGGTGCGGGAAGCATCGTGGCGTATCTGGTGGGAATCACCGATATTGACTCCATCAAATTCGATCTGCTGTTCGAGCGTTTTCTGAATCCCGAAAGAGTCAGCATGCCCGACTTTGATATCGACTTCTGCTACGACCGCCGCGACGAGGCCATTGCCTATGTGCGTGACAAGTACGGCGACGATCACACCGCGCAGATTGTAACCTTCGGAACGCTGGCTGCAAGAGCGGCTGTACGGGATGTGGGACGGGCTCTCGGTATGCCCTACAACGACGTTGATGCAGTGGCAAAGCAGATTCCGCAGGAGCTGGGCATGACTCTTGACAAGGCTCTGCAGAACGAATCGCTGAAATCCATGTACGACGACGATCCGGCGGTGGCGAAGCTCATCGACACAGCAGCCGCACTGGAGGGAATACCCCGGCACGCTTCCACCCATGCGGCAGGCGTTGTGATCACGGAAAATCCCGTCACCTCCTACGTTCCCGTTTCGGTAAACAGCGGTGTCATCGTCACCCAGTTTGACATGGATACCATCGCCGAGCTGGGACTCCTGAAATTCGACTTTCTCGCCCTCCGCTACCTGACCATCATCCACAACGCGGAGATGCAGATTAAAGAAACACGCCCGGATTTCGACCTCACCAAGGTGGATATCACCGATTCCGCCACCTACGACACCATCTGTGCGGGGCGGTGCGACGGCGTGTTCCAGCTGGAATCCTCCGGAATGCGGCAGATGCTGACCCAGCTCAAACCCCGGTGTCTGGACGATATCATCGCGGCAATCGCACTGTACCGTCCGGGACCCATGGATTCCATCCCGAAATATATCGAAGCAAGACACGACAAATCAAAAATCCGTTACTGCACGCCAAAGCTTGCCCCGATTCTTGACGTAACCTACGGGTGCATCGTCTATCAGGAACAGGTCATGCAGATCTTCCGTGAGATCGCAGGATATTCCTTCGGTCATGCGGATGTTGTGCGGCGTGCCATTTCCAAGAAAAAACAGGGTGTGCTGGACGGCGAGAGACAGGCGTTCATCGACGGCGCGGTAGCTCAGGGCATCGACGAGAGGGAAGCGGTGAATCTGTTCGAGGACATCGTCAGCTTCGCCAATTATGCCTTCAACAAGAGCCATGCCGCCGCCTACGCGGTTCTGTCCTTCCGCACGGCGTATCTGAAGACCCACTACCCCCGGGAATACGAAAGCGCACTGCTGACCTCCGTCATGTCCTCCACGGACAAGCTTGCGGAATACATCACGGACTGCGCCAAGCAGGGGATCCGGGTACTGCCCCCCGATATCAACAGAAGCCGCGGCTCCTTCCATGTGGAGGGAGATTCGATCCGCTTCGGCATGACTGCCATCAAATCCATCGGCAGTGCCTTCATCGAACAGATCGTGGCGGAGCGGAACCGGAACGGGGAATTTGCCGATTTCGACGAATTCATCCAGCGTACGCGGAGCCTTGACATGAACAAGCGTCAGCTGGAAACCCTAATCAAATCCGGGTCTCTGGATTGTCTTGGCGTACCCCGCAGTCAGATGCTGGCGGTGTATGAAAGCGTGCTGGACAAAAAGAATACCCTGACATCCGGCGACATGGACGGTCAGATCGGACTGTTCGATCTCGGTATGAAAATCTCCGCTCCCAAGCCCGTGCGGATCGAATTCCCACAGCTTCCGGAATTCACAGCCCGGGAAAAACTGATGCTTGAGAAGGAAAGCTGCGGTCTGTATCTCACCGGTCATGTTCTGGACGACTACAAGCTGTATCTTGAGAAAATCAAGCCTGCACAGATCGCGCACATTCACGCCTCCTTCAGATCCGATGAAACGCAGTCCGAGGAGCCGGAAACATCCGCCGAAGCTCCCGAAACGGTGTATACCGACAAATCCCGCGTAACCGTGGCAGGATGTATCACCAAGCGTGTGAACAAGCAGACAAAGAACGGCGAACAGATGGCGTTCGTAACTCTGGAAGACCGCACCTCCTCCATCGAGATGCTGTGTTTCCCGAAAACACTGCAGAAGGTCGGGCATCTGCTCACCTTCGACTCCGTCATCGCCGTCACCGGAACCGTCAGCGCCCGGGAAGACGAGGATGTAAAGCTGCTGTGCGACAGGGTGACCCCCCTGATCCCCGACAGCGAAGGGGACAAGCTGAAGGATATCCGGCCGGAAGAGAATCCTGTGCATACTCCTCAGCCCGTCCGTCAGCCGTCTCAGAATCCGCCGATACAGAACACGCAGAAGCCGGTCACGAAGATTTTCCTGCGCGTTCCCGATGAAAATACCCCCGAAACACGCCGCGCAAAAGCTATCTGCGGCATCTTTGACGGGCCCGTTCCCGTGATTCTCTATTCGGCGGAAACGAAGGAATATCTGCCTGCCGGAATGGGAATTCTGCCCACGGAATTCGTCATCGGAGAGCTGAAAGAGGTACTGGGAGAAGACAACGTGGTGCTGAGATGAAATTTCAGAAGAATAACACGGAAAAATACCCCTCTGTTAACAATGGATTCAAAAATCCGGTGTATAATAGGGACAATATCGAAAATGAAAGGTATCATCATTTATGAGGGATCATGACGGCGCACGTGTCAACTGGGGTGCCGAGGTGCTCCATGTGCTGGGAATCATCGCAGGGATACTCCTGAGACTTCTGTCCTATGTATTCAATATTTTGCTGACGGTTCTGCTCATCGGACTCATCACCGGCATCATCGTCGGCACCGTGTTCGCCATCTATATCAATACCAATCTGGATCTGGAAATCGACCCGGGGCTGATCAGTACGGTCAACCGGGATTCCACCACGCGGATGTACTATCAGGCCTACGAGAATTCGGAAGCCCGGCAGAACCGTGACGGTCCCATTGTGGAACTGGAAGACCAGCGTCTTGTGGGCGGTGAAGACTCCGTGTCCGTGCCCATCGCGGATATGCCCGAGAATCTGATCAACGCCTTCATCGCCATTGAAGACCGCCGGTTCATGGAACACAACGGCGTTGACTGGTGGACCACGGCACAGTCGGTGTTCAAATTCGTGTTCGGCGGTGCGGGCGGCGGTTCCACCATCACCCAGCAGCTGATCAAGAACGTCACCGGCGAGGACGACGTTACCATCCAGAGAAAAGTACAGGAGATTTTCCGAGCCCTGAACCTGGAAAAGGTCAAGAGCAAGGAGGAAATCCTGGAAGCCTATCTGAACATTGTATTCTTCGGCAACCGATGCTACGGTGTTCAGGCGGCATCCCAGTATTATTTCGGCAAAGATGTATCGGAGCTGTCCCTGGTGGAATGTGCCTCCTTTGCCGCAATTGTAAAGAACCCCTCCCAGTTCAACCCCAAGAGCCACGAGGAGGACTATACCGTAACGCTTGCCGACGGAACCGTGATCGAACGTCAGGGCAACGAAACCCGACGTGAAATCGTTCTCTCTGCCATGTGGAGGGAAGGCTACATTACGGAAACGGAAATGTACAATGCCTTTGACGAGGAACTGGTTCTGGCAACCCATGACAGCGACGAATCCGAAGAACTGGAAGAGGGCATGGTGCTCTACGACTACTACACGGAAGCCGTTATCACACAGTTGCAGAAGGATCTGGTCAAAAAGTACAACATCAGCTCCACTGCCGCCAGCCGTATGATTTACAGCAACGGCTACAAGATCGTCACTCCCCGGGATCCCTTCGTACAGGAGACCCTTGAGGAAGTGTACGAAAACTCAAGCGAATATTTCCCCTCAACCGGCGTGGGTCTGCAGCCTCAGTCCGCGATGGTTGTGTGCGATCCCTATACCAACGACGTTCTCGGTACTGTCGGCGGACGGGATCAGAAAACACTCAACCGCGGTACCGACCGTGCCACGAAATCCGTCCGTCCTCCGGGATCCTCCATCAAGCCCATCGCGGTTTACGGTCCTGCACTGGATGCAGGAATCATCACCTACGGCTCGATCATCGACGATACGCCCGTCTGGTTCAATCAGTATGAATCCGTTCCCGCAACGGAATGGAACGCGGCGCAGTATGCCTACGATCCCTATCCGCAGAACTATCCCAATGTGTACATGGGTCTGACCACCATTCAGGATGCCATCGAGCGTTCGGTCAACACTGTTTCCATGAAGGTTCTGCAGAAGCTGACCATCGACAAATCCTTCGACTTCATGAAGAATGAACTGGGATTTGATTCCCTCATCGAGTCAGCCACCCTGTCCAACGGTCAGATCATCACCGACAAGGGTCTGGCGGCTCTTGCTCTCGGTCAGCCCAACTACGGCGTAACTCTCCTGGAAATGACCTCCGCATACACCATTTTCCAGAACCGCGGTATTTTCAACGAACCCAATCTCTACCTGACCGTCACCGACGCCGAAGGCAATGTGGTTCTCTCCAACGAAGAAGAATCCAATCTTGTTATCAGCGAAGAAAGCGCCTCCATCATGACCATCATGCTGGAAAAGGTTATGTCGGAAGGTACCGGTAAGGGATGCACCCTCCGCCATACCGTTGATGTTGCCGGCAAAACCGGTACCACCAGCGCGGACTTCGACCGGTATTTCGTAGGCTATACTCCCTATTATGTGGGCGGCGTGTGGACCGGCTATGATATGCCCCAGTCCCTCAGTGCATTCGGCGAGAACCCCTCCCTCGTGGTTTGGGACAAGGTTATGACCATGCTGCATCAGCCCATCATTGATGCGGCGGCAAACGGCGGTGAACCTCTGAAGACCTTTGAAACCGCACCCGGCGTCATCGAAGTGGTGTACTGCCGCGACTCCGGTCTGCTTCCCACCGACGCCTGCGCGCTTGACTGCCGAGGATGGCGTACGGAAGTGGGGTACTTCACCAGAGAATCCGCACCCAAGGAATACTGCGATACCCACGTGATTGTGGACGTCTGCAATACCTACAACCGTATTGCCAGCGCAAACTGCAATCCCGCAAACTGCAGACAGGCTGCTTTCATCCGTGTCGAAGACAGAAGCTTCCCCCGCGAGATTTACGTGGCAGATGCACAGTATGTCTACCGGGAACTGCCCGACTATATCAAGCCCGGCGGCTGGTGGGGCGCACCGTTCTTCACCAATATGCTGCAGCCCGGCGAATACTGCGGCACCAGCTATGTGGATAATCCGGCAAATGCCTGGTGCTACAACCACTGTGACTTCCGTCCGTGGGGCGGCAATCCTCCTGCAGAAGACAGCGGCTACTCGCCCGGCGGTACACTCCCCGTGGATCCTGACAATACACCGGAGGAATCTTCCCCCGATCCCTACGAACCGGAAACCGAAACCGAATCGGATGAGGACGACCGCGATATCTTCAAGGACGATGATATCTTCAAGGATGACGGCTTCAACTGGGACGAATTATTTGAATAAAGTGAAAAATCACCTCATACACTGTGATGGGGTGATTTTTTATGCTGAGACGGCTGAAAAGGGAAGTCTGCTTTCTGATCGAACATTACCGGATCACCGGACTGTGCGCGTTTCTTTTCTGCATGGGCGGCGTTCTGCTCTGGGTCAGCGGAGGAAGCAATCTGTATTATCTCCGTGGTGCACATATTCCCATCGGGGTTCTGTTTCTGCTGTGGCTGCTGATCTACGGACTGACGGGCGTTCTGTTCGCGTGCATTCTGCTGACCGAGTCCTCACGATGCCGCACACCGGGAAGAAGAGGAATTCTGACGGGACTGTGCGCATCTGCCTATGTGTTCATGCTGTGCTGGTATGCTGTGTATTTCTGCACCAGACTGCTGCTGTTTTCGGGAATCCTGCTGATCCTGACGGTGTTTGTGCTTGGAATTATTTTTGTCATTATGCGAACGGAGATGATTCTCGACAAAATCACGGTTTTTCTCATCGAAATCGGTCAGATTCTCTGTTTGTTTTATTGCTACTCCATGAATTTGTTAAATTAGTCTAAAATATCTGCCAAAAAGTATTGACTTTTGTACCTTCCTCATGTATAATTGAGATGGTCTTATAAATCACATTTTGGAGGTTAAAAAATGAAAAAGATCAGAGTAGCCGCTCTCGCAATGGCAATCATTATGCTGGCTCTGTGTGCAGTATCCTGCTCCAAGTCCGAAAAGCTCCTTGTTAACTGCACCATTTCCGTTATGATCGACGGTGAACTGTACCTCGATGGTTACGCATATCAGGTTCAGGGTACCGTAGACGAACCCCCGACAGTTCTTCAGGCAGCTTCCGAAGCATTCACCATCCTGGAAATCCCCTACGAAGTTGAAGAAAACGGCAACAACTTCTACTCCA
>JAFQWY010000232.1 GCA_017407225.1 Clostridia bacterium
CTTTGACGACGAACTGAAGGCTATCACTACCGAAATCAAGCGCGGCGGCTATGAAAAGAGAGTTCACATCGGTCTGGACTTCTTCGACGGCTCCATCAACCGCATCGCATGCTGGGCAATCGGTTCCCGCAATATGCAGAAGGCTCTTCTGTGGGCTGCTCTGGAACCCGTTGCAATGCTGCAGAAGTTTGAAGCGGAAGGCGATTTCACCAGCCGTCTGGCATATCTGGAAGAAATCAAGACTCTGCCCTTCGGACTGGTATGGAACGCATACTGCGATATGCAGGGAGTTCCCGCAGGCGACACCTGGATCCCGGAAATGAAGAAGTACGAGGCATCCGTTCTCGCTGAGAGAAACTGATTCAACAAATACATATAAGGAAGTAAACTATGCTGCATAAATCACACAAATTACCGGCTTTGCTTTTGTCGGGCGCGATGCTGCTGTCCCTCAATTCCTGCGGGCTGATGGAAATGCGTGACTCCTATGTAGAAACCGAAGAAGCGGAAGAGACCACCGGACAGATGCTTGCTCCCGCACAACGGGTCAATCAGGTGATTGAGCGTCCTGTGGAGGAAGAAAATCCGGAAACACCGGAGATGAAGGAGTGTACAGTTGTCCTGAGCGGGGATGTGTTGGTGGATACGGGTATTCTCAAGGATGCCGCCGACGGAGCCTATGACGGACAGAGCTACAGCTTTCTCACGATGTATACCGGAATTTACGGCAATATCAGCACAGCCGATACTGCCATGATGTCCTACTCCACTGCGGATCGCCTTGCTGACCGCGGAGAACAGGCACCGCCCGTTGAATCTCTGGCCGCGCTCTCTGATCTGGGAGCGGATATTCTGGATACTACCGGCTGCAAGAATGTGGAATCCACTCTTGCAAAACACGGGATTCTGGACATCAATGGGACTGATGGCGGAATTGAAACGGTGGAGAAGAACGGTGTAATCCTGGCATTCACCGCAATCAGTGCCGAAAATGCCCTTGATGACAGTGTTCTGGAAGAGGTTCAGTATGCGGCGCTTGTTTCCGATGCTGCCATTGTTTCCGTAACATGGGGTGAAAATACCACAGCCGATGAGATGAACGGAACCGTATGGGCTCTCGCAGCTGCCGGTGCCGATGTCATTGTCGGCAAAGGAGACGGTCTCGGTGCTGTTGAGTGGCTTGACACCGGTGACGGAAGCAAAACGCTGACGGCGTATTCTCTGGGGAATATCCTCTCTTCATCAAGCAAAACAGCAGATCTTCTCGGCGGCATTCTGAAATTCACTGTGAAGCCCGGCAACAGCGGTGCTGTGATTGAAGATGTCGTCCTTGAACCTACATTTACCCATTATACCGCGGAATATCGTGACTATCAGGTGTTCCGTGCGGCGAATTATTCCGACGAACTGGCAGCGGAGCATTCCAACAGCGGTGTGTATACCTCTGTGCTGGAGGATATTGTACGCGGAACGGTTCCGGAAGAATTTCTGCCTGCTGCACTTCGCGGCTGATCACGAACAACTGACAGGACAACGACCCATATGATCAATCGAAAGAAAAAAACTGTCTGCGGACTCGCCTTCCTGCTTGCAGCCTGTATGGTTTTTTCAGCATGCGGTGAGGAACCCGAAAACGCAGACAGCGGTAAAAAAGAACGAGTTCATAAACCATCCACTCCTTCCATCGGTGTGACGCGGATTATGCCGGAAGTGCATGAACCGAAGGCATTCACCGTGATGATTGACCCCGGTCACGGGTATACCGACGGAGGAACCGGCGACGGTATACTGCCGGACGGACTTCTGGAAAAGGATATCACCCTCGCCATAGCCAAGGCGCTGAATGAGGATCTTACCGAATACGGTTTTCAGGTTATGATGACCCATGACGGCGAGACCTTCCCGCGTTCCAGCACTGGAAACGGCAACAGCTACCGGGATGACGGGAATGATATCTACAATATTTATGAACGCTCAAAGTATGCGAATACACTGGATATTGATTACTTTATCTCTATCCATGTCAATTCCCATACAAATTCCGAGGCGCAGGGTGTGAGAACCTATTACATCCAGAACTGGCGGAAAAATGATGAAACCTCACAGCCGCTTACCCAGTATGTAACGGATGCTGTCCGGGAAGCATTCCCGATGTCTCCCACGCCTGTTATGCACGACGACAGTAAATACATCGTTCTGACCGATACCAATGCCGCTGCAACTCTGGTGGAAATTGGGTTCTGTACCAATCCCACCGATGCCGCCAATATGATCCAGCCCGAATGGCAGGAACAGATGGCACAGGCTATGGCGGACGGTATCCATCAGTACTATACCGACAATATCGAAATTCCCTCGTGACATTTGTCCCTGCAGATTGGAGATCAAGATGCTGTCAAACCTGACATACAGCGTAAACGCGATTCTTCCGATCTTCCTGCTGGCGGTGCTTGGTGCGCTGCTCAAGAAATTCGGTAAAATCAAAGACGCATTCATTGAAACAGCCGATTGGATGGTGTTCAAAGTGGCATTGCCCGTGATGCTGTTTCTGGAAGTCGCCGGAAGCAGTCTGTCCGAAAGTCTTGACATCGGACTGATTCTGTTCCTCATTGTTTCGGTTACCCTCAGCTTTTTCACAATATCGGTGATCATCAGTCTCACCGTGCGCGACAAAAGCAAAAGAGGGGCGATGATACAGGGAAGCTGCCGGTCAAATTTTGCCATTCTCGGTGTTCCTCTTGCTGTGAATATGTTCGGAGACGCCGGCGGTCAGGCAATTGCCATCGCAATGCCTTTCGTCATTCTCATGTTCAACACCTATTCCGTGATTATTCTGTCGATATTTTCCGGAGACAGTGATAAGCAGCTGAACCGGAACACCATTGTCGGAATTCTGAAAAATATTGTGACCAATCCTCTCATCATTGCGGTGGTTCTCGGGCTGCCGCTGATGCTTCTCGAAATTGAACTTCCTGCCGCGGCGGACAAAACGCTGAGCTATCTTTCGGGTCTGACCACTCCCCTTGCGCTGATCAGTCTGGGAGCTATTTTCAAACTGGAAAGTCTGAAGGGAAGAGCGGGATATGCCGTCACAGGCGCTCTAACGAAAACGCTGATCCTTCCCGCCATCGCCGTAACCGCAGCAGCACTGATCGGATTGCGCGGCCCCTCCCTCGGAGTGGTTCTCATCTGTTTCGGTGCCCCTACCGCTGTATCAAGCTATATTATGGCGAAGAAAATGGGGAACGATCACGAGCTGGCGGCGCAGATTCTGCTGCTGTCAACCATGATCTGTGCGCTTACGATTTTCCTGGGAATTTTCACTCTCAAAACTCTCGCGCTGATCTGAGGCAGTAAACAGGCAAAACAAGTATAAGAAGACACACTGCAGTACCGGAAATGAACTGCCCCAAAATAAACAGACAGCACAAAAAAACACCAGGATAGCAAATCAAGCAATAAACTGGCATCGGAATTCCACCGGTGTCAGTTTTGTTTTCAGCTGAATGCGCTGAAAATTGTAAAACTGAATATACCC
>JAFQWY010000233.1 GCA_017407225.1 Clostridia bacterium
CTAACTTGAACCAACAATATATCTATCCGCAGAACCTGAAAGCGGAAGCAAAGCTATGGCTGTGGAGTCTGCGGGATGTGGCAATCCTCGGCATTGCGCTGATTCTCTCCATTCTCGCCCTGTCGCAGATAAAATTCTTCCTCCCGCTGGCGGTGACGCTGGTGTTCGCTTTCCTGACCATCCGTCTGGACGATCAGACGGTGCTGGACTTCATCGGCAGAGGATTCCGGTATTTTGTCAGCGCACAGCAGTATTACGAATGGCGGGAGCAGAGCGTCGGCAAGAGAATTCCGCTCGGAAAGGACGGCGATAAATGATGAAAAAAGGCAATATTTCCACGCAGGAACTACTCGGCGTGAAGTCATTCTCCCGCAACGGCATCCAGACGGACGGTCATGGGGAACTGGTGTATTTCATGATTACGCCCACGAACATCTCCGTCCTCTCCCGTGTCAGCATCGGGCAGAAAGTGCATCATCTTATGCAGCTTCTTTCCGCACAGCCGGATATGGAAATCATCTGTACGGATGCCAGAGAAAACTTCGATGACAACAAGCTGTATCTGGATGACCGTGCGGAGAATGAATCCAACAAAAAAGTGCGTGATCTGCTCCTGCGGGACAAGGCGTTTCTCGATGATATTCAGCTTCAGATGTCCACGGCGAGAGAGTTTCTGTTCGTGGTACGGCTGCGGAATGAATCGGACGAACAGTCCTTTGCAAACCTGAATCGTGTGGAAAAGCTCATCAACGAGCAGGGATTCAACTGCCGCCGTGCGGAACGGGACGATGTGAAGCGGATTCTGGCTCTGTACTTTGGTGTGGGGCAGACGGATGCGGCTATTGATGATACGGACGGGGAGACTGTGGTGCAGAAGTGGGTGATTCCGGATTGACGGCGGATAACCCACAAAATGTAGGTTATCCGAGCGAGTTTTCAGCAAATTCTGTGTTTATTTTTAAGAAAGGAACGACCAATGCCCAAAAAGAAAAAGCCAATCCCGACCCGACTGTCCCCACAGGAATCCCAAGTCAAAGATTTTTTCGACATGATCGCGCCGGGAGCAGTCAAATTCAACGTCGATCACATCATCTGCGGGGACACCTACCGCTGTATCTGGGCAATCCGTGAATACCCGCCGCAGACCACGGAGCAGGCGATCCTGTGCCGCTTCGGGGACAAGGAAAACGTGACTGTTCATATATATTCCCGTTTCGTGGACAACATGGAACAGCGGCGAATCCTGCAGAATGCCACCCGAAAAAATAAAATGCAGTCCACTTCGGAGGATGTGCAGGAGTCCATCACAGCCGAAGGAAACATGGAGGACGTGGTGACTTTGCTTTCCGAAATGCGTAAAAACAAGGAGCCGCTTCTTCACTGTGCTGTGTTCCTTGAACTGTGCGCGTCCAGTTACGACAAGCTGAAGGAACTGCAGAGCGAAGTGGCGATGGAACTGACGAGAGAAAAACTCACCGTCGACCGTCTGACTCTCCGGCAGAAAGAAGGTTTTCTTACGGTCATGCCGTGCGGTTCCAACAATCTTGGCAGCCAGTTCGAGCGAGTTCTGCCTGCGTCTTCCGTGGCAAATCTGTATCCGATCAACTATTCCGGCAAGACCGATCCCTATGGATTCTATATCGGCAAGGATCGGTACGGGACGAATATCCTCCTCGATGTGGATCGCCGTGCCGATGACAAAACCAACAGCAATATCCTCATTCTCGGCAACTCCGGTCAGGGTAAGTCGTATCTGATGAAGCTCCTGCTGACGAATCTCCGGGAAGCCGGTAAGTCCATCATCATTCTCGATGCCGAGCAGGAATACGAAGACCTGACCAACAACCTCGGCGGGTGCTATGTGGATCTCATGTCCGGCAGGTATATCATCAATCCGCTGGAACCGAAAGCCTGGGCGGACGATTTCTCCGAAGACGATGCCGACGCTCCCGAAGCCTTCCGCAAGTTCACCAGACTGAGCCAGCACATCTCGTATCTGAAAGATTTCTTCCGCGCCTACAAGGATTTCACCGACGAGCATATTGATGCGATTGAAATTCTGCTGTCCACGCTGTACACAAAATACGGAATCAACGACCGCACGGACTACAATCGGCTGCGTTCTGCGGACTATCCCATCATGTCCGACCTGTATGATCTGGTGGAAAGTGAGTATC
>JAFQWY010000234.1 GCA_017407225.1 Clostridia bacterium
CCTCGATAATCTTCACATACCGGTGATCCCGGGTGTAAATAATCCCGTTACGGATGTCTTCAATGGGAAGATACTGCGCCACGGGACTTTGTGGTTTCGGAGATTCGCTCGGTTTCTTTTTCTCACGAACTTCATCATCAAAAGTCTTTCTGACCGGACGCTCTTTCTTCGGTCTGGAGAAATCATCATGGAATTCATCGTCGAAATCGTCATAACGGTCCTCGGGAACTTCACGCTGTGCTTTTGCTTTCTTCGGCTTTGCCTGCTTCGGTTCGGGTTTCGGCTTGACGGTACCGCCTTTACCGATGACACGTTTATTCTGAAGGAATTTAAAAAAGCCGAGAATAAATGCGGACAGGCTCTCACCGTTCACACCGATCAGAGCAAGCAGTCCCAGCGGAAGAGCGGTAAGACAAGCGATGATGATCTTGGCTGTCAGGGAGATACCCACCTTAAACAACGGAAGGATGAATACGGCGGCAATCGCACCGGCTTCAATCACATTCCGCAGCTTGAACATGCCGCCCATGACCGTGCCGGTATCCACAAAGTTTTCGGGAATGCGGTAAACATCCCGTTCTTCAGTCTGTCGTGCCATCGTCTTCACCTTCCATATACAATTCCAGACTGTCTGCCAGATCAGCAGCAAGTTCTGTCTGTTCTTCGGTCAGTCCGAAAATGTCTTCCGTGATATACTCATCTCCGAGATAGATCACGGTGTATTCGATTTCCGTACCGTTTTCCACCACCATATAGAAAAAGAAGTTCTCCTTATATTCAGATAACTTCTTCGTCAGTTCGGTGATATTCAGTTCTTCTTCCATATCGGTCAAGACGCTGTATTCGCAGATGATACGGATATTATCGTGTGGTAATTCTTCCGTGTACGGATTGGTCAGATTCATCGTATAGCCTTCTCCATAGGATGCAAAGTCTGTTTGAATTTCCAGCAGAACCTGTTCATACGCAAACTGCATGACATCATCCACTGCATCACAGGCATCGGTGAATGTTTCCGATACGGCACCATAGTCGTCAAACAGGATTTCCTCCACTGCGGATTCGTCCCATACATCACCTTCCCCACCAGAGTTCATCGGATCATCTGCATCACTGCCGCCGAAAAGTGCGCCGGGGAGCATCATGAGCAGAACCACCGGTAAGAGAAGAAAGGCAATCACCGCAAGGATGATCTTACCGATGACTTTTCTTCCTTCCCATGCCAGTCCAGCCGCCATACCATATGGTCCGAACGCCGCACCTTTGGAAGCTCCGACGAAAGCTTTTCCGGCTTTCATGGCTCCCCTGACGGCACCGGCTACCTGTGCGGTATGCTCAAGTCCGCTTTTTTCATGATTGTCTGCCATATTTCCTCCAAGTAAAAAGTCCCAAACATTTCTGTCTGAGACTTCGATTCTATATTTCGTTTTCTTCTTCCAGTTTTTTGATTCGGGATGCTGCTTCCAGATAGACCTCATCATCGTCACGGATGGATACAATGATGATTTTCATCACATTATTCTCTCGTACAAGCCCGTATACCACACGCAGTCCGAGATCCTTCAGCTTGATCTTCATATAGCCGGACAGTTTTGCTGTACGATGATTGCCGAGCGGTTTTCCATATCCGCCTTCTGCATTCGGAAGCGGATTGGACGAAACCTTATCAATAGCCTTCAGCACATATTTCCGGCTCTGCGGATCAAGCTTTTTCATGTCCTTCTGGGCTTCTTTGATGTAAACAATCTCCCAACTCATTCATCGATCTCCACATCAATATCATCAAGGTCTTCTTTGGAAATGCCCAGCTCAGCCATCATTTCATCCTGCGTCAAAAGTTCATCATCCTTCACCGTCGCCATACGCTTTTCCGCTTCCTGCAAAAGAAGATGATCGGACAGAAGTTCCATAATTTCATCATACCGTTCCGGGGAAAGCAGAACGCAGGCAGGCTTATTATTCTTGACCACGATCTTCATGCCGCTGGATTCTACTTCATCAAAAATCTTGCTCGCTTCTCCACGATTGAATCTGGTAATGGGCACGATAGAGCGCATCACCGCAGAAGCGGTAAGCATATCACGATTCATTGCAATACCTCCATGCATTCGTATTATTATCTCAGTAATATTATACTATACATCGATGTATTTGTCAATACTTTCGTCGTTGTTATGCTTTATCCTTTCGTCTGGGAATCTGCGGAAGCTGCTGTATGATGGTTTCGTTATACTTCACATCCCCGTTTGCATCCATATAGGGTGTCCGCTGAACCGTATCCTGCGGTGTCTGTTTATACCATTTGGAACCGTCTGCCGCCGTTTCGGTAGTGAACGTACCTTCCGGCTTCATATACTGGTCAGCGTTATACATGGCAAATTCCGTGGGAGCCGCACCGCCGATGGATTCCTTTCCGATGATGCGACCGCCGCCGATTTCCATGTCACTGAACTGCGGCGCATTGGTTTTTCCGGTATGTCCGAAGTAGGATGTCATCGCTTCTGCGGCTCTTTCTCCGGTGATAGAGCCTTGCTCTTTGATATTTCCTTTGGCAACCGCACCAATAACGGTGTTCGCAAATTCGCCGCCTTTCTGGACACTGGAATTATACATCTTCTGGCTGATGCTGTGTGTCTGCTGGTTGGTCACACTGCTTGCGGCATTCCGTTCCGCTGTACGACCAACCGCACCGGCAAGCCCACCGGAAAGGAACGCCTCGCTGCTGTTGTTGTTTGTTGTGTGTCCGCCGGAAGAACCACCGAATGCGCCGCCGCTGGCCCCTTTGATTCCTTTGAAAGCAATCATCAGTTCCCCCAGCATACTGCCGCCGGTGTGACCCACATTGATACCGAGAGAGGACAGGAAGGTGTCGATCTTCTGTGATACCTTCAGGAACGCTACCGCACAGAGAAACCAGATCAGGATGTTTCCGGTGACTGCTTCCTTTCCATGAGCTGCCACCTGTGACTGGACTTCAGATTCTGATATTGCCAGAACGGAGGTCGAGCACAGGCTAAAAATCAGAAAAAATGTTATACATATTGAAATCATCTTTTTCACCATCAATTACCTCACACGAACAACGGATTGGACAGGAATGTCCCCACCATACTGGTGAACAGCCGCAGGCACCATGCGTTCATGACAAGCAGGAACATCTGCCCTGCGAACATCCGGCACCAGCTCTTGAATATGTTTCCGGTGGACTGTGCCGAACCCATGGCAAAGGCAACGGGAGCTGTGAATACCAGTACCCCAAGCAGGATATACCGTTCCGCCGCTTCAAAAAGCAGCTTGATATAGTTCCATGCCAGAATCAGCAGCAGTACCAGCGCGATCAGAGCAACCGATCCGTTGGCAACCACACCAAGAATTGCCACGATGACGGAATTGAAGTCCGCAAAGGACAGCGGCGGCAATTCGGATGTCAGAATCCAGTTATATGGAGTCCCGCCGATATCCAATGCGATGTTCACAATGTCGCCCGAGAAAAACGCAAGGAAAATAAAGAGCACACTGCGGATGGACAACTTGATGGGATCCTCCGCTTCCAGTCCTGCCACCAGTCCGAAATTCTTGAATACATTCCAGACCCAGTTGAGCAGGATCAAACCGATTGCCAGAGCCACGAAGACACTGTACATGGTCTCCGCCGCAGGAAAATACCGCAGGAACGAATCCATATTGCACCCCAGTGCGCCGAGAACGGATGTGGAGATCATGTCCAGCAGGTTCATGACCTGTTCGGCAATCCACTCCACAATTTTATCTAAGATTCCCATAGGGAAAATCACCTCTTTTCAGGAG
>JAFQWY010000235.1 GCA_017407225.1 Clostridia bacterium
CGGTTCAATCAGAATAAGCTGCCGTATCCTGTATTTGGTCTGGTATACGGACAGAGCAAAGCCGGGAAAACCAGTTTTCTGGAAACTCTGCTGAAAATGATGATCGGGCAGAAACCAAAGATTTCGGCTCCTGATTTTACACGTTCCAGCATTGAAAACCTGAAGCACATTGTTCAGGGGGCACCGATCATTGTGGATGACCTTACACAAACCCGTTTCAGCCAGCATGCGATCGAAACGATAAAAAATGATGAGTTTGGTGTCAGCGAGCATCTGACAAACTATTCTGCCGTGGTCATCAGCGCCAACGAAGATGTCAAAGCTGTGGCTCCTGAAGTAATACGCCGAACCGTTATCTGCCGTGTGGAAGCCGGATTAACCAATACACAGGTTATGAAAAGCAATGTTGTACGCATCGTACAGCAAAAAATCGGAACGGCATTTTACCGTGAATACTTACGCCGAATGCTGGAAATCATTCCGGACCTGATTGAAAGCATGAAAGATGATGAAGCAGAAAGCGCACCGGATATTCTGGCATGTTCGTCCGAAGTGATTGTGTCCATCCTTCGTGAAAACTGTGACAAACTGCCGGGATATATCAGAGAACTCACACTGGAAAATTATTTTGGAGAACAGGTTACGGGAAAGCATGCTAAGAAAATGATTCTCGATGCATGGCGTGCAAGTCCGAAAGCCTTTGTTGTGCAGCCAAAAACAAATGAATTGCGCTACAATGCCGGTCAAACCTATGATGCAGATCGATTGATGAAAGAACTGCCGGAAAATCTGGAAGCCCGGAAAGCCCGCGAATGGGTTGTGATGAATCTGGCAGAGGCAAAGGAATTCTTTGAATTTGATTTCAAGAAACCGTTGTTTTCATGGGGAAAATAAAAAATACTACGCATAATGGAATTAAGGTTACTCTATTTAATCAAGGTATTGAATAATGAGACATATTCTCCCCAATAACCGAACCCCGATGATCGCCTCCGCCGACATACTCGATTACTTCAACTCCCATCCCATCATCGGACGAGCCATCACCGATATCCTCCCGTCCGAATACGACTACAGAATCGGCAACTTCGATGATCTGCTTGACGAGATGGATATGGACATTGCTGTAACCGACAGCAGCATCGTGACGGACGGATTTGTCTGTCTGCAGCTGGATGACGGTCATTCTGTGGAGATCAACTTCTCCGGAGAGGGACCGGCAGTTCTTGGCTACGATTCCTATGAACCGATTGAAAGCCCGATGCCGGGATATTACTATCGTTTAAGCACAATGTTTGCGGGCTGCCTTGGTAAACGAATCGTCGGGATAGCTTTCGGATTTACAGACAAGGCAATGCAGTTTCCGTGTTATTGCGGTATCGACATGAGTGCTGACTACGACGGGGTATGTGCCATCCGTCTGGTTCTGGATGACAACAGTATTCTGGAATTCAGCGGATGGATCGATTATTCTACTTGTGCCCTGCTCAAACCGGACGGAGAGCCGTATGATATAAAGATGAAGGATCTTCTGGCGGATATGACGGATGAGGATTATCGTACCACCTGAACCGCTCGCATCATCAAAAACAATGCTATAACACAACTTTTGAATAACCCAAAAATGCCTGAATGACACGCGTCAGTACAACGCAGCCATTCAGGCATCCGTGCATATTCCGTTCAGCGGAACTCCTCCGCCAGAATCACTTTACAACGCTTCTTATAGCAGGCAATTGCATACTTATAGACCTTTCCGACATCGTATTCCTCAAACACATCCGTATAGTGCAGCGCGTCGATCTGTCCGAGTGCCTTTTGGCATTCCGCATCCAGATCGTCCGTGGCGGAATACTTGATTTCAAGGATCATCCCGGTACGGCTGCCGTCGTGAACGATCATGATATCGTTGTATCCCTCTCCGGCTTCCCGGTTCGATGAAACGTACCAGTCCGTGCGGAAATTCAGTATTCCGAGCAAGATTCCGTGATAGAAATTCTCCTTCATGGATTTGCGGACGGAGGTATCGCGGATACTGATCGTCTCCCTGAGATATGCATTCAGCATTTCCTGTATTTTCTGCGAATCGCCGTCCAGGAACGCCTGACAGAATGTCCGATACCGTTCCTCGTCCGTTTTCACCTGATCCCTGAACCATGTGAGAATCTGTTCCTTGAAAATGGAGCGGATTTCTTCATTGGGGATTTTCAGTTTCAGCCGGTTTCTGTCGGCAAAACCGTTCGGAACGGATCGCTCATACGTCAGATATCCTGTGGTGAACAGGACGCTCCACAGATGATCGATCGTTTTATCGAGTTCCGCATACGTCAGTTCCGGGTAAATCTCTTTTTCGATCTCCTGCCCTTCGATCAGCTGCTCCATTTCACGGCGGGTTGTCGCCGTCGCTTTATCAAGAAAACGCCGGATGATATCGTTGCTGCTGGTATTCGACCAGTAGTTCTGCGGGGCAAGATACGGCTCGTCCTCCAGATCGTACACATAATTGATCACATCCCACGGACAGTACACAGAGACATTGCCGAACCGGTATCCGTCATACCACTCCTTCGTGACCTCATATTTGTCACCGAATCCGTAGGAATCCAGCAAATTCCGGACTTCCCCGTCCGTAAATCCGAAATATTCATCGAATTTCACACCGGTGACGGAATGGATTTTCAGATTGTTCATGCCGGTGAAAATGCTTTCCTTCGCAATGCGCATACAGCCGGTCAGGACGGCCGTCTGCAGGCTCTCATTGGTCTTCAGGGCCTGGTGGAAAAGATTCCGGATAAGTGTGACCATGCGATCGTAATAGCCGAAGACATCCGCACGGGCAAGGGGAACGTCGTATTCGTCGATCAGGATCACGACTTTCCGACCGTGATGCTTGTGAAGCATCCGGGAAAGAATCCACAGACTCTGCGGCAGGACTTCCTCGGAAATTTCGCCGAAAAGCATCGGTTCCAGGATGTTTTTGTCATACTGATCCAGAATATCGCTGTCCATCAGATAGCTGTGCCGCAGGAGTTCGGCATGGATGACGCCTTTGAACATCGCCAGTGCTTTCCCGTAATCCGATCCTTCGATCCCTTTCAGGCTGACCGCGATCACCGGGAACCGTCCCATATATTCTTCAAAGAGTTCGGTTTCCTCCGCGATTTTCAATCCGTCAAACAGGTGCGGATCGGAACCGGTTTCAAAGAAGCAGCGGAGCATGCTCATATTGAGAGATTTTCCAAAACGGCGGGGACGGGTGAACAGATTGACCATGGACGGATTGGTGAGAAGCTCCGCAATCAGTCCGGTTTTATCAATATAATAATAGCCGTTGCGGATCACGTCTTCAAAACTCTCGATTCCCACGGGAAGCATTTTCTTCTTTGTCATGGCCATGCCTATCACTCCTTCCGTACCGCTTATAAGGATTCCTGTCGTTTCGGCACTTTTTGATTCTATGGATAGTATACCATAAAAATGTCGGAAATCAATAGAGCGAAGGTATAAACTTTGCAACTTTTCCGTGACTGCTGAAGGTATCCTCTTCTCCGCAGAGGGGCCGGCAGTTCTCGGATACGATTCTTTTGCACCGATTCAGATTCCAATGCCGGGACTTATTATCATCTTCGTAATTTCAAGTTGACTATATCACAAAGTAATGGTATAATATAACATAAATTCTTCTGTCTATAGGTTCATTATTCCGATTAGCAGAAGTCATGAGGTGAATATTTTGCGGTACAGCATCGATAATCTTGAACTTAAGAATTTTGGGATAATTGGTTCGGCCTCCTTCGACCATTTTTCCAATATTAATTTAATAATTGGCGAAAACGGTACCGGAAAGACTTTTCTGCTGAAAGCATTGTATGCAGCTGCTCGTTCCATGGAAGAATACCAGCGCGGCGATGATGTGAGATCTATCAATGAAATACTGGCCGAAAAGCTCCGCTGGACATTTCAAATCGAAAAACTAGGTGATCTCGTTACAAAAGGAGCGGACGATCCGCTTGACTTCAGGGTTGCTCTGAAAGATAAAGAATTGGAATACCGTTTCGGTCAGGACTGCACCCGAAAGCTGGTCAATGTCAGCGGTCCTTCCACACCGAAAGAAGGAAACTCTATCTGTATTCCTGCCAAAGAAGTATTGTCTTTATTCTCTATCATTTTGAAATCCCGTGATATTGACAAGACATTCGGATTTGATGATACCTATTATGATCTTGTCCGTGCTCTGCAGATTTCCCCGAGCATCGGAAAAAACTATACGGTATTCTCGAAATCCCGCAAGATCGTCAGCAATGTAATTGATGGCAAAGTGGAATACGATAATGATACCGGCAAATGGTATTACAAAAATTCCAAGAACCAGAAATTCTCTATTGGTTCCACTTCCGAGGGTGTAAAGAAGATCGCCATCATGGACAGACTTCTTGCAAACGGATATCTGGACAAGAACTCTATTATCTTCATCGATGAAATCGAATCCGCCCTTCATCCGGATGCTATCTGTCAGTTCCTTGATATGATTGACAGCATAGCCAATGACATGGGAATTCAGGTGTTCATCACCAGCCATTCCTATTTTGTAATCAAGAAGCTCTACCTGATCGCTCTGCAACGTAAAGGCAGCGTTACCTGTATTTCTCTGAATAAGGACAATGCTCCCCAGATATTTGATATGTATGAAGGCATGCCTAAGAATTCCATCATCGATACCTCCGTCCGCCTCTATGAACAGGAAATCAACGAGGTATTGTAATGGCAGAGAAAACAATTAACGAGTCTGAGATGACCTTCGGACCGTATGATGAGAATCATGTTTTCCGCATAGAAGAGAGTCCACAGTATACCGCCATCAACAGAGATGGTGTAAGATGCTGCGAATTCCTGCTGGAGCGGAATTGGAAGATTTTGTTTGTGGAAGCCAAGAAATCCTGTCCCAATCATGATGCCAGAAAAGATTCAGAAGATAACAGCATGAGATATAACAATTATATCACTGAGATTACAGAAAAGATGCGTCATTCTCTGGAACTGTATACTTCTGTTCTGCTGAACCGGCAGTCACAGAAAGGCGTAAGCGAAGATATGCTGAAGACGGATCTGTCCGGACATGAACTTATCCTCATACTTGTCGTAAAAAAAGCTGAAAAAGAATGGTTGTTTCCATATGTTGATGTTTTCAAAGAAAAACTGCGTCCGGAAATGAAGATTTGGAACATCAAGTCATTCTTAGTGATTAACGAAGAAACCGCCCGTGCCCAAGGACTTGTTTCGTAATTTTCAGCTGAGTACATACTCACAAAAAACTATAACAATACCGTATCTTATATTGAAGCGATATCTATTTTTTGTCTGCTTTCCTGTATGAGTACGGTGTTATTGTTTTTGAGAAGTACGGCAGTAATTTATCATAAGGTTGAGTGAGTGCAACTGTTTTCGGGAACAAGTCACCGTGGACTTATCCCCTGAACGGACAGGCAAGGTTGAAACGACAGCAGTATTGCACATTTTTTCCCTGCACAATATATTGAAGGAAGTCTGCTGTAAGAAATATTCCCACTAACAAACGGGCTTTAGACAGCGGAATAGATGTCAGCCGTATCAGGTGTAGAATTGTTACCTCGGATACGGACATAATCTGACATCAATCCAAGCCTTTCAAGCCACGTCGAGACTGTAGTTCGTCTGTCCAGAAAAATGCCGGATGACCGGATAGATATCGACCTGCACGTCGAGACTGTAGTTCGTCTGTCCAGAAAAATGCCGGATGACCGGATAGATATCGACCTGCATCTGGATGAAGTTGACACAACGTCTGCAGAAGCAAAGGCGACGTATGAAGAAATCAAGGAATATGTGCTGCAGACGCATGGGCTGAATGTGTCGACGCTGTATATTTCACAGGTCAAGCGGAAGTTGGGACTTGAGGTTGGGAAAAGCTATCATCAGGCAAAATCGGATAATGCGAAGGTTCCGCACTGTCCGAAGGATAAGGAAAATGCGATTGTTGATGCGTTGAAGTATTATAAGATGGTGTAACAATTGAGCAGAATACAGATACACACAGGTAATCCTATACAGCACTCGTAAAAAAGGTACCTCGTAACCTATGTTAATCGTGCTAAGTCAAAATTTGTAAAAAACTTCCGATAGAGATACCAAAAATCATATGCGAAAATAAGGTCAAGCACTATAATAAAGCATCGTCGAAAAGTAGTTATCTATGTAAAAACGCTCCCATGGTTCAAGCCATGAGAGCGTTTTTTATTTAGATATCGCTGACAATACAAACAGGAAATTGTATCTGCGTCTGTGATATTAATCGATGCTCCGAAAGCGAAATTACAGAAACAGTATGCTCCCTCTCATTTGCTGCCAGAATCCGGTCACCTACGATAACAAAATCCCGCGGTCCTTTCCCGAAGGTTGGAATCGTTGTCCGCAAACGCAGATGCTCTCCTGAAAAATCCAGAACGGAAATGGAATCATGTCCGCGATTGGAGGTGTACACGGTATTTCCGACACAGCGAATAGCAGCAGATGTGCTATCCCCTGTATATCCATCCGGTAAAGTCGATACCGTATCTGTCAGCAGCAGTCTGCCGTCCGTGTATTTCAACAGAGATGCGGTCGATTTCAGTTCGTTGACACAAAACACATGGCATCCGTCTTCATGAAAGGCAAGATGTCTGGGTCCGTGTCCTGCCGGAACCGCTGTCCGGGAACACAGAGAAAGCTCTTTATCATACAGGTAAATCTGATCGGTTCCAAGATCTGTGACCAGCAGATATTTCTGATCCGGTGTGAAATTCACATAATGCGTATGAGGACCTGACTGACGGGTTGGGTGAATGCTGTTTCCGGTATGTACAACCCACCGATCCGGCATTCGGATGACACTTCCGGAAAGATAGTTTACCGCATATACACAATTCTCATCCGTACAGAGATGGCAGGCAACTTCCCCCTGTGTGGATTGAATCCGTGAAGGATTCCGCAGAGAACCGTCCGGGACAATATCGTACGAAATCAATCCGCTTTCCTGTGTGCCGAACGGTGATCTCAGCAGCACATACATCCTGCGTTCGGAGATTATCATGTACATCGGACGATCCATCGGGGTAAAAGCACCCGGTTCCAACCGGTCGTTGTCCATCCAATACTGCCGGATACCACCGTCCGGAGCGCAGGATGCAACATACAGACTATAAGGAGGTTTGTGTGTCATTGGGATCTCCGTTTACCGCAAGATCATATTCCACAGTCCAGTCCAGAGTACGGTAGGGGATTCCGCGGTCATCTGTATGGATAAAATCAATCAGCATATCCAGCATTTCCGTTGTCCATGTATTCCGGTCAATCTGAGCCGTAGTGAATTTGTTCTGTGTAATCATCTCAAAGCCAAAGATATCTTTTACCTGTGTCTTGGAGGCACCGTCCACCACTTCTGCCACCAGATGGGACGGAATGAACAACACACCGCCGCCCGCACCGAATACAATGTCTCCCGGCAATACGACAGCACCGCCCAGACGTGTGGGCGTATTGAATCCGGTCATCACAAAATCACGGATAGGAGTAGGATCGATTCCACGGTAATAGACCTGGATATCCGGAACTTTTTTCATCTGCTCCACATCACGGATGCCGCCCCAGATTACAGCTCCTCCTGTTTTGGTTTTTGCACGTATTGCCGTTGTCAGGTTACCGCCGATAAAGGTTCCCTTATAAATTTTATCGTACATATCCGCGACAACCACATCGCCTTCCGTCAGACTGTCAATCACCCACTGGTTATAATTCCCCCTGCGGCCTTCCTCCATACCGATCCGGAACATCGTTTCATGAAGATCCGGGCGGGCAGGAGCAAAAACAGCAGTTACGGCTCTTCCGACCAGCTTGCGGCCATCGTCGTGAAGGGTCTGCAGTCTGCCTTCAAACTGATTTTCATATCCTTTGACAAAAATAGGTTTCCAGACTTCTTCCAAAGTCAGATTACGCAGAGCTTCCAGATAGCAGTCGGCTACACGCGGTCTGCCGTCCGGGAAACGCTCTCCCTTCCACTGCGGGGTAATTGCAATAATTTCTTCACGATCATTGAATTTCAAAGCTGCATACCTCCGTCAATGAAAATATCTTCTCCGGTAATATAACGTCCCGCTTCGGAACAGAGAAGAAGAATCTGCCCGCAGCAATCCTCCGGCTGTCCGATATACGATGCGGGGATTCCGTTCAGAACCTGTTTTTTATACGATTCATCTGCCAGTGCAGCATCGTTTCTCGGTGTTTCAATGACACCGGGAGCAATATTGTTCACAGTCACACCGAAAGGTGCAAACTGTTTCGCCAGATTCTGTACCATGTTTACCTGCGCAGCTTTCGCGGCAGCATAAATCAGCATATCCTTATGCGGTTTTCTCTGCTGAACGCTGCCTGTCGTAATGATTCTTCCCCATTTCCGTTCCAGCATATAGGGAGCATAAGTCTGTATCAGTTTCAGTGCAGCGCGGAAATTCACATGGATCTGCCGATCAAATTCTTCATCCGTGATACAATCCCATGCGGAACGATATTGTACGGAAGCATTGGAAATCAGGATATCTATATTTCCCGTAATACCGTACAGAATCGCTCCGCAGTCCGCCTGCCCGAGATCACATACGGCGGGAACTGCTCCCGGGACGTTTTCAAGAGCCGCATGGACCTTCTCCGGATTGGAACCGTTGATATATACTTTCGCTCCTGCCTGTGCCAGAGCCGCTGCGGCAGCGAGACCGATTCCCTGTGAGGAACCGGTGATCAATGCTTTTTTTCCTGTCAGATCAAACATATTGTGCTGCTCCTTCCATAATTCCTTTCAGATATCCGATGGCAAACATTCTTCCGACGGCATCGTATCCCGGAGTCCGTGAATGTTCTCCTGCCATGGTAGGTACATGATCGACCCGGATCGGTACATCAATGCCGTTCTCAGCATACATTTTCATGACGGAAGCCATATTGATTTCTCCGTTGTCATGAAAAGTCTCACGGAAACAGGACTTTTTTCCGCAGACATTCCGGAAATGTATAAAAAAGATTTTGTCCGCCAGTTCGGTGATGGCTTCTTCCAGATTCTCTCCCATCAGATAATAGCACGCCTGACAGAAAGTGACGCCCAGATTGGGGGAATCAATCGTCCGGACCGCACGCCGGATCGCTTCCAGACCGGTAAATATTCTTGCAGTATCTCCGAGCGCATCCAGCGGCGGATCGTCCGGATGCAGCGCAAGCCGTATGCCATATTCTTCCGCATAAGGAAGAACAGCAGTTATAAAGTAGAAATAATTCTCCCAGAGCTGTCCGTGCGTCAGACAATGGCTGTCCGGTTTGAAATCCCGCAGATCAAAACCTGTAACCTCTGCACCGCCCCGTTCCGGCAGATGAAAAGCGGTACGGGTCCATCCGTAATGTGCCATAAAATTGAAGCAGACAGTCGTAATTCCTACTTCCCGCAAATTTTTCATCAGTGTAATGAATGTCTCAATGGAAGCGTCTCTCATAGAATCTCCCGTCTTGATGTGTTCATGCAGTTTGTTGGGAAGAGGTTCCAGTACCAGCGGTGTGATACCCGCCGCACAGAAACGATCGGTGACAGCACGCAGATGGGAAAGCGAGGAAAGTTCAAACGCATCCTCTTCAGGCAGGCGTATCGTACCGTATTTCACACCGCACTGCAGAGCAATATCCCACGTGGCATCGCGTTGAGATCGGAAGTAATCAGTCAGCAGCATTGCATCTCTCCTGTGTTTTGAACGATAGTATCAGTTTTTCGGAATATCAAACCTTGACAAATTTCTGTATATTTTGTATTATAATTATATAATGCTGCTCTGCTTATTTCAACAATTATTGTATAAAAAACCGATGCAATTATCTGAATAAAATATATTATGAAACAAATTTTCTTTTCCGAATTATCCCATCAAATGCTGTTCACCGTTTTTGACAGCAGGAAACCGAGAAAATCGGATTTATTCCGAATCCATCATCACGCAGAACTGGAACTCGGGTACATTATCGAAGGAGAAGGCACATATCATCTGGAAAACGAACAGTACGAAGTGCACGCCGGAGATTTGTTTCTGATCCGAACCAACGAACAGCACTGTGTTCCTACGATTCGTTCGCCCGAGCTTGTATCGTTCAATATTCACATCGAACCGTATTTTCTGTGGAATGTATGTGCCGATTTCATTGAAAACTGTTATCTTCGTATGCTCATACATCCGGAACTGCCCATCCGTCACTGTTTCCACGACAAGGCAAACCATATGGAAGTACTGCGTGAATTGATGTCGGATCCGGAGATAAACCGTTTTCGTATACGGAGAAACCTTGTGGATCTGCTCACTGTCCTGCTTCATGAGAATACTCTGCCGGAGGGTGCCGGAGAAACGGATTTCATCTCCCCGAAAGTTGATGATATTCAGAATGCGATCTGTTACATTCAGGAACATCTTACGGAAGCTTTGAGTCTGAACGATCTGGCACACGCCGCCAATATGAGCCGTTCGCATCTGTCCACACATTTCAAATTGATTACAGGGATTTCACCTTATGAATATCTGATTATCCAGAGAATCGAACTGGCAGTGACCTTACTCAGGGAAACCAATCTGTCCGTGACGGAAACCGCACAGAACTGCGGTTTTACCAACCTGGCAAATTTCAACAAAGCATTCAAACGGATTACAGGCATGACACCCCGTGAATACCGGCAATGCAAAAAATAGACTGCCTTCTATAACCATTACCATCAGGAAAGGAACCCGGGATTATGAGAATAACTGCGTTCAGCCAGACCCCTTTTATTACGCATGATGAACAGAATCAGATTCGTATCCAGATCGCAGACTGGGATTACTGCAATCCCTTCCGGATTACGATTGCTGCGCGGAATACGGTACTGTACGATGGAACCGTATCTCAGGACAACTTCACCGTACTGATTCCCACCCCTACGAAAGAATGTGACTGTACCGTAACGGTTACTCCGTTTGAAGATACTGCCGTAATGTTTATGTTCCGGCTGCATCCTCCGAAAAGGTGGCGTATCGGACTGGTATATTCCTCTCATGAAGATATCGGCTACTGCGGATGGGCAACCTCATTGGAATACGAATCCTATCGGTATCTGATGGAAGCCATAAAACTGTGCGAAGAACACGATGGGTTCCGGTATATGATTGAACATGTCTGGTGGCTGGAGGCTTTTCAGCGCTATGCTTCCCACGAAGAATGTGACCGGCTACGCTGTCTGTTTGCAGATCAGAAAATCGAACTGAACGCGATCCACTGCGGTTACCATACCCATTGGGCAGAGGGAGAACAATTGATCCGCGGACTGCATTTTGCTTCCACGGAAGCCGCCGAAACATGGAATATCACACCGACAGCCGCAATATTTACGGATATCTCCGGAGCCTCCTGGCAGATCGTATCTGCTTATGCGGGACAGGGAATCCGATATGCGGGAATTCTTGAAAACGGAGGCTTCAGAAAACCGGATCATACGGGAAATCCGCCGCCGGTATTCCGCTGGATCGCACAGAACGGCAGAGAAAGTCTGCTCGGCTGGTACCAGACGGGGTATCGCGGTCTGCTGGGCGGAATCTGGTGTGATACCATGCGTCAGTATCCGGAGGGGACATTCTTTTTCGATGAATCCAAGGCACTGAAAACCGAAGCGGTTCTCAGCAGTATACTGAACCCGTTGAAGGACGCTCCTTATGATATTCTTCCCTACAGCTTTTATGATGACCGTGAACGGCCGACGACCATGCTGCTGACCGTCTGTGAATACATGAACCGCAAGTGGAAGTACCCCCATTTTTCCATGGAACTGCCTTCGGTCATGCTTGCGGAAATTGAAAAGCAGAGCGGAGACCGTCTTCCGATCGTATACGGAGATATTACCGATCAGTGGGGAGATTTTGCAGCGATTGCCCCGTCGTGGATGTCCATGAAACGCCGTGCCATGCGGCAGATGATCTCCGCAGAAACACTGTCATCCTTGCGTGCGGTAAAGGGAGATCCCTACGATCCGGAAGCCTTCCGGCAGATTGTCCGGTACGGCTGTATGTTTGACGAACATTGCTGGGCAACTTCTTCCAAGCATCCGCAGAAAATGCACCGGTTCAATCTGGCTTATGTAAAGAAACATTCCGCAGAGAGGGCACTTCATCTGTCAGAAGCAAAACTCAGGTCAGCCCTCGGAACTCCGGGAAATGTTTTCGGTCTGTATAATCCGCTTCCTTTTGACCGCAAAGATCCGCTCAGACTGCCGAAGGATGTTATACCAGACGGAATTGACGTACAGTGTGCGGGCGACCGGCTTTTCACGGAACCTCTTTCTTTTGCTGCCATGGAAATGAAGAAATTCCCAAAACGCAGTCTTCCGATCCCGGATAACAATCCGGCTCCCTATACATTTGAAACCGATTTCTACCGGGTCTCCGCCGACCCTGCGGCTAAGAGAATACGCAGTATTTATGACAAAACCCACGGAAAAGAACTCCTTGATCCGGTGTCTCTCTTTGGCATCGGAGAATATATTTACGCTGTAACGGAAAGCAAAACCGGCGGGGATTTGTCCTATGAAGTATCAAAATGCCGCGAATTCAC
Source organism: Clostridia bacterium (assembly GCA_017407225.1). Classification (GTDB taxonomy): domain Bacteria; phylum Bacillota; class Clostridia; order Oscillospirales; family CAG-272; genus UMGS1696. Next base: position 12,673 of record JAFQWY010000235.1, read on the forward strand.
CGTGGAAGAAGGAGATGTTGCTTTTGTAATTACCCGAACGGGGTATGAAGAACAAAGCGGTGCAGACGTACTGACCCGGTTTATTTTCCATAAACATGTACCAGATATCGACGTGGAGCTTCGTTTTACAAACGCCGTCGGGCTGATGGGCGATTTCTACGATCGCTACAAGAAAAATATCTTCTTCGCGTTCCCGTTTGATGTAGAGGATCACGAATTCTATACCCAGCTGGCAGGCGGAAGAGCACATAGTACCGCCGAAAAGGTCCGGATTTGTCCGATGGATTTCACGATTGCGGAAGAATGGCTTGCAGTGGAAGGGGATAACGGCGGAATCGGAATCCGTTCGGAGGATATGCCGGTATTCCATCTTTCGCAGATCAATTACAATCGGTTTATGAAGTCGCCGGAATATCCGAAATCCCATGTGTACCTGTATGCCGCTTCCAACCGGACCAACAACCTGAATTTCTGCACACCGGAAGACTGCTGCGGTACCTATCATCTGACAATTCTTCCGTATACCGGACACTGCGAAGACATTCTGCCGCAGTGGAGCCGTGCACTGGCACAACCGGTCCTCTTTGGAGACGGCCGTGAACTGCCGCAAATTCTTCTGGATACACCCCTGAGGCTGATGTGCTGCCAGGTCGACGGAGAACATTCTTTGCTGCTCCGTTTTGCGGAAGAATCGGGCACAGACCGTGAAAATGTAAAACTGACGCTGCCGTTTGTTCCTGTCCGGGCAGTCCGGACCACGCTTCACGGCAAAGAAAAAGAACCTCTGAAAACAGACGGTGCCGACGTATTCTTCTCTACCGCAGGAGGCGGATACAGCACAATCCGTGTATACGGCAGCTTCACAATTCTTCAGGAAGAACCTGAGAATGACTTGATATATGATATTTTCACAGTACCAGTTGAAAACAGCAGAACCATTATATGCTTTACCAAAGCGAAACATCTGGAAGCTTCCGGATTCCGGATTCATGGTGACGGACAGGTACTTGCTGAAATCGAAAACAGTTCCGAATATATTCAGACAGTGGAAGTGGCGTGCAGACCCGAAAATATTGAAATCGAAATTATTGCCTGATTATATACAATAAATAAAAAGGAGAGCGAAAATGAAAAAACAGATAGCATTATGGATTCTTGCGTCCCTGCTGTTAAGCGGATGCGGAACGGAAACTCAGGAACAGACAGAAAGTGCCGCGGCAGATACAGAGGAGATCGCCGGGCAGGCTGAACAGATCACTCCCGCTGTGAAATTTGATCTTGCTTCTGCCGATTACGGACAGGCAGATATCTGTATTCTTTCTGGCGAACATGCGGAATACGAATACATGATTGAAGAAGAAACCGGCGAAGTAATGAACGATGCAATTTACATCCGGAACCGCAATACAGAAGAACTGCTGAATGTCAAATTCAATTTTGTCAGTGCTCCGAACTGGACTTCAGACGGAATGTTTTATACCATGATCCGCACGGATGTAACTGCCGGTGATAACAGTTATGGGATTGTCAACGGTCTGAACTGCTGGACGAATCCGTTGATTTTTGAAGGGATGTTCCGCAGACTGGATAATATCTCAACCATCAATCTGGAAAATCCGTGGTGGGTACCCGGGCTGTCCCTGGACGGTTCGGATAATGTGTATTTCGCCTTTTCGGATGCTTCCCTGTCCCTGTACAAGGATTTGTATGTAATCTTCTTCAATCAGACGATTCTGGAACAGAATGGTGCGGTGAATCCTTATGATCTTGTCGAAAACGGAACATGGACGATTGACGCCTTTCTTTCTCTTGCCAATGAAGGAAGCATGGATCTCAACGGCGACGGCACCATCACCCTGAAAGATGACCGGATCGCCTATGTTGCAAAACACGCAGCAAACCGTGCGTTTCTGACATCAACAGACACCTCCATTTTCAGAGCCAACGATGATGGCACACCGAAACTGGAAGGCATCAGCACACGTCTGGCCGATGCGTATGACAAACTCCGTCCTTTCTTCTCGGACGGCACCAAAACCTATCTGGATACAGAACCCGATATGATCCTGCTCTCCAATCCTTTTATCGAAGGACGGGTTTTGTTCCTCACGAACTGTCTCGGTGCGGTTGAAGGAATGAGAGATATGGCGGACGATTACGGAATTGTTCCCCTTCCGAAATATGATGAATCTCAGAGCGCATACCGTTCTCAGCTTGCTACTTCCACTTCTGCGCTTTACATGGAAGCGACCGCTTCCGAGACCGAGATGCTGGGTCAGGTCATGGAAACTCTGGGTTATTTCAGCTACAAAGATGTAGTTCCCGTATATTATGAAACTGCATTGAATGCCAAGTATGCCCGTGATGAACAGGTACAGAACGTACTGGCTATTGTTCGTGAAAATGCTTCCACGAACATTGATTTCACCTACAATACGATTTTCTGGACAAACGATGTATTCAATCTGGCGCAGATGGACATGGATCTGGCATCCTGGTATGCCAGCATGGCATCTTCCCTGAGAACGACTCTGGATCAGTATCTGGAAATTGAACTGAATAATTAAATTATCATCATGGGATGACAAAATGCGTCACCCCTGATGTAAAAACAGGCATACCGTCCATCATTTCTGATGATTAACGGTATGCCTGTTTTCATTTTCTTCCCGGTATATCACACCGCACCGGCGGAGTGTATATACACGGCGAGAAAATACAGGAAGTTTCCAAAGGAGGATGTGCCGCCTTTGGCTCCGGGTTTCCAATAGGGACGAGCAGTACCCTGTTGGCACACGATTTTCCGGACAATAGCGAAGTCTTTGTAAGGAAAGTCTAGTGTGTTATACCTTTTGTTCCGCAGATGCGAAGCAGATAGGAACAAGAGGTATATAAACCCGCCGCAGCGACGTTTCTCCCGAACATTATCCTTGTATGACCTTACCACGGCAGATGCTCTCTCACATTTCTCAGTGCCGCTTTTTCCGTTGACTCTGCCCTGCGCTCGGTCAGATGGAAATGCTCCGCTGTTTCCGGAATGGGATGTTCTTCACCATCCAGAAAACCGAACCGGTACAGAAGATATGTCCGCTCTCTGGGACCAATCTTTCCCAATGCTGTCCGGACTTCTTCACGGGTTTCGTTTTCAATATAAATCTGTTCCGGAGATTTCGCATATTCATCTGTGACGAACTGCATGAGTTCCGAGTAATCCTCTTCTCTGACACTTCGGTTCAGACTGTCTACCTCATCGGCGGCTTTCAAAATCCCTGCAGCGTCCAGCATGAATTTTCTGATCCAGTAGACTGCGTAGGTCAGAAACTTATACCCGGCCTCCGGCTTGAACCGTTTGATTGCTTCGATCATTCCAAGACAACCTTCCTGTACCAGATCATCCGTAATTGCTCCCGCACGATCCCCAAACTGCCATGCTGCAAGATTCGCCTGCTGCCGGATAAAGCCGAGATTATTCTCGATCAGCAGATTTTGCGCAGGAATGTCACCGCCCTGTGCCAGTACACAGAGCTGTTCATTGTTCAGCGTTTCCATCATTACTTACAGGCTTCCGGAAGAACGGAAGAATGGATTCTCTGAATGTTCCAAGCTCTTCCACAC
>JAFQWY010000003.1 GCA_017407225.1 Clostridia bacterium
ACATCGAGAGCCTGTGCGACGTTTCCCTGAGTGAGTCCCTGCGCTTTGCGCAGAGCGACAATGGTTTCGCCAATGTTCATAAATACCTCCGGTGAATTCTGTGGATTTGTGCGGTTCGAACCTTACGTATATAGGATACCACAGAACCGGCAGTCCGTCAATGGAGCGGTTTTCGAATGAGTTGAATGGAATTATACCGTGTGTTGAATGATGTCTGCAAGGATATGAAACGTGTATCCCGTGAATACAGATCGCAAAAACTGCGAAAAAGACTATACAAACAGGAAAATTTGTGCTATTCTATAAAGGAAATCAAAGCCGAACGCAGCTTCAGACTGCGTGAAACGAATCACTGTGTCCGTGACACTGGAAGAGAGGTAAAAAATGACGATCGACACATTATTGAAATCACTGACAATCGATCAGAAACTGGCGCAGCTTACCGCAGAGGGATCTCCGGGCTGCTTTGTGAAAGACGGAAAATTCAATGCGGATTATGCACGGCGGCATCATCCGCACGGAATCGGCGGTATGATGGTCCCGATTGATCTGACTCCCGAAGAGATCGGCGAATGGGCAGGTCAGATGAGGAAATGCTTTGCCGAACTGTCGCCCGTACCGCCGATTCTGATGTGTGAATCTCTCCATGGTATTCTCGGAAAAGGAAGTACCGTATTCCCGCAGTCCATCGGTATGGGAGCGTCCTTTGATCCGGAACTGATGCGGAAGGTGGGGGAAGCCATCGGACGGGAAGCAAAAGCGCTTGGAATCCGTATGTCACTCGCACCGGATCTGGATCTGGGCAGAGAACCCCGCTGGGGAAGAATTGAAGAGACTTATGGGGAATCTTCCTATCTGACCGGAGAAATGGGAAAAGCGTATATCACCGGTCTGCTGGCGGATGACGGGAAGTATGCCTCCGTTATCAAGCATTTTGCAGCGCACGGGTCCCCCGAAGCCGGAGTCAATCTTGCACCGGTTAACGTGACTCTGCAGGATCTGGAAGACAAGTATCTTCCGCCGTTCAAAAAAGCGCTGGACGCGGGTGCGAAGGGGGTAATGCCCGCGTACTCCGCCCTCAACGGAGTTCCCTGTCATACGAACACGCTGCTGATGAATGAAATTCTCCGTGAGAGATGGGGATTTGACGGCATTGTACTGAGTGATTTCGGCGCCATGAATATGCTCAGTTCTTTCCAGTGCAGTACGGAAGATAATGTGGAAGCGGGTCTTCTTTCCATGGCACATGGCATGGATCTGCAGGTTCCTCCGATCCTTTCGGCTGAAAAATGGAAAGAGCTGATCGCAGAAGGAAGGATCTCCATGGACACCATTGACAACGCGGTGCGCCGGATCATCAAAATGAAGATGGAAGTCGGTTTATTCGACCTGCCGGAGCCTTCCTTAGAGACCATACGTCAGACCGTGCGCTGTGATGCTCATAAGGCGCTTGCACGGGAAGCGGCACGGAAATCCATTGTCCTTATGAAAAACGAAGGTGTTCTTCCCCTTCGGGCAGGTCAGAAGATTGCCGTTGTAGGACCCAATGCTTCCAGCACCCAGCTGGGCGACTATGCTCTGCCCCGGTTTGATACCAAAACACCGGTGGAAGCTCTCGCAGAACGTGCGGAGAAAGCGGGCGGCAGCGTTGTTTTTGCCAAGGGATGCGACGTGTACGGAAGCGATACCTCCGGATTTGCGGAAGCGGAAACGGCGGCGGCAGATGCGGATGCCGTGGTATGTATCATCGGCGGCAAGAGCATGAAGGGGTATGGCGTAGGCTGGGGGAGCGAGGAAGAATCCATCCTCACCTGCGGGGAAGGATGTGATATGCACGATCTGATCCCCGGCGGTCCTCAGCTTGATCTGGTACGGACGATGATTGCGACCGGCAAGCCTGTGGTGATCGTTATGATCGACGGTCGTCCCGAAACACTGTTCGATGCGGCGGACAACTGCGGCGCACTGGTTGCGGCGTGGTATCCCGGCGAAGAAGGTTCCGCGGCACTGGCTGAGCTTCTGTACGGCGACTGCAATTTCTCCGCCAAGCTGCCGGTAACGTTCCCGCGCCATGTCGGTCAGCTTCCGCTGTATCACGATCGCGTTCCCAGTGCCTGCGGCTTCTACAAATCCCCGGGAACACCCGACAGACCCGGACGTGACTATGTATTCGGAGATACCCATGAGGCCTATCCATTCGGTCATGGACTGGGATATTCTGAAATTGAATACACATCGGTCACTGCTGAACGCACCGGAGACGGGCTTCGCGTCTGTGTGGAAATTGCGAACAAAGGAAGTTACGATGCGGATGAACCGGTTCTGGTCTTCCTCCGTGACGAAACGGCAAGTCTTCCTCAACCGGTCAGAAAACTGGCTACACTCGGGAAAATTCACCTTTCCGCAGGTACGACAAAACAGATGGAACTGACGATTCCGGAGGAACAGCTGATGTTCACCGATGCAAAGATGCAGAAACGGCTGGAAGCAGGCTGGTTTACCATAATGGCAGGTGTATGCAGTATACGGGTATATTGTGGATGAGATAAACGGGAAGTCCTCACGGCTGACGGGATAAGGATTTCCGTGAAGAAGATTTCCGGGATGGAACCGGCGGTGTTCAGCCGAACGATAACAGAATAAGAGAAACAGGCTTGACGGGGTTCGCTTTGAATCACGTTAAGCCTGTTTTTGCGAAATGGGGCGGACTGCCGGATTGTCATATATGGGCGATTCATGATTTATTATACGCATTCATCCGAACCGAACTTCATGATTTCCGGTTCGGCAAAGGCAGCAATGTCAAAGACCGTCCCTTCGGTATACACGCCGTAATGCCGGTACGCTTCCACCTTATCGGCAAACGACATTTCATTCATAAGCTCAAGAAAACGCGATTTCGTATATTCGCGGATGCAGGTTCCGGTATACTCTTCGTCTGAACGGACGGAAGTGTATGCTTCGATTCTGGACAGATATGCGGCAGTACGAGGGAAAACGATCCGGTATTTCCCATGTACTGTATTCACGAAAAGTGTCAGAACATCACTGAAAAGTTCCGTGTCGGTGTATTCCATACGGATCAGGCACGGCGCGGCTCCCTGCGGAAATGTATTGATCTCGTTTATGCATCGGACAGTTTCCGGTGTCATGACAGTTCCTCCCATCCGTTTCCGCTGTAGGGGTAAATGTTGTCGAGAGTATCATGGAACGGACGGTACAGGCGTTCATCATGGATTCTGTCGCGGTAGTCGTGGATGACAAGATTGAACTCGTTCATTTCGATGTGCTCCAGAGTGAAGGTCAGACCTTCCCCGTCACGGATTGCTATGAAAAATCCCGTTGGGGAGCTGTATGCCAGCGCATTCCGCAGTTCTTCGCGGGTGTGGATC
>JAFQWY010000236.1 GCA_017407225.1 Clostridia bacterium
TACGTTGGTGAAGGTGTAGGTGAATTCGGTTTCGGTGCCGGTGCAGGGAGTGAAGCCCGCATCATTGCCGTTTTCATCCAGCAGTTCCACAGTGGTGGTGCCGGTGCCGAAGCTTGTTACCTTACCGCTGATGGTTACTCCATCGCCTTCCGTTGCCGGGAAGGTGTAGGTGTACACCAGCATACCGTCGTGGTATTCCTTTTCCATTTCAACGAATTCGCCGTCTACCACTGCCGGGAAATCGGGGATATCCTCCTCATTTTCCGGGAGGCAGATACCGGTGGTATCATCCACTCCATCTTCGTCTTCGTCGTTGGACAGAGCCACATAGAGGATTACACTGTATTCGGTACCTGCCATAAACGTTCCGTCATCGTTGAGGTTTACATAAATTTCTTCTTCTTCGCCGGTTTCCTCATTGTACTGGTACTGTACTTCAGCGATTTCTCCTTCGTCACACGCACCGTTGTCATTGGCATCAATGTACCATGTCAGACCGGCAACGTAGATTGCAGAGGTTTCCAGTTCGCCTGCCACACCCTTGAGGCTGAGGCTGCCTTCCGTCATGGGAACAGCGCCGGTCTTGGGAGCGGTAACTGCCTGTACCGTGAATCCGGTCATGGGCTTCTTGTCATCGGGACCGATCTTGGGAGTGAAGTAGTAGTACGCAATGACTTCTTCAAAACCTTCGCCCACGGATTCCTTGGGAGATTCCTCGCCGTTGATGAGAACGGTCATGTCTTCGTCGAAATAGATCTTATCCGCGGTCTTTGCGTTCAGCGTGAAACCGATGCGGTAGTTTTCGCCTCCAACAAACTTATCCGAAGCGGAACGGGTAAATCCTTCATCGTTGGAGGAATCGTTATCTCCCGCACCTTCCGTGAGCTGCACCACTTCGATTGCGGTAACGGTGAAGTTTTCAAAAGCATCATCGCCGGGCAGTTCAAGGCCGCAGCCTGCACCTGCCACAGGAGCTTTTACATCCATTTCGGCAGTTTCCAGATAGGTGTATGCGTCATTATGGAATGTACCGAAGGACCATACGAAGTGGAATGTCCACTGCGTGTCATCCCCGGTGCACCAGCCGTTCAGTTCTCTGCCGGTGTATTCTACGCCGTCGATCACCACAACGATATTGTCGGGGTTCACAAACTCGGGATTGAAGGGAACATTGCTAGTGAGTTTGATTTCCGCCGTAACTTCTTCGTTGGCAGAAATCTTTGTCATGTTTACTACCTGTTCTGTACCGGTCTTCCAAGTGAAGCTGCTCTTGTCTGCACCGCTGAAAGAAGAAATGAGGTTTCTAACACCGACACCGTATCCGATATCCACAAAGTCCAGTTCAAACACCTTCGTGTCGTATACGTTGACACGATAGGCATACGAAATATCCGCGCCGTATTGATTGCGGCGTTTCTGATATTCCGCCTTGTGGGTTGCACGGATAACCAGATCATCGGACCCTGCCTCCAGAGCATTGATCGTTATCGTCTTGGCTTCATCGTCAAGAGTATATTCAAAACTGCCGCCGTTTCCGGTTATGATCTCATCAATGGTGAGATTATCCCAGTTCCAGGTCTGATATTCCGGAATCAATCCGATATCAAATACCTTTTCTTCACCGACAAAGAGATCAATGTCGTTTCTGAATACATCCGAATTCCAGTCATCCATCTTTTCACCGGTTTCGGAATCAAACAGCCAGGATTCGGTCGTGCCCGATTGTACTGAATAGGGACTGTCAAATGTCAGGGTAAGCGGATGAGAGATTGCCAGAATATTGTTATTGGTGTCCACCGCATACGCCACAAATGTATAGTCTCCGTTGAGGATATTCAGGTAATCCGCTCCATTGGTCATAAAGTTTTGGAAGAATATCTTCTCATCTGCCTGGGATGCGATGTATTCATAACTTGCAAAGAATTCGTCAAGCGAGTTTTCCGCACTGTCATACGCCGCAGGATAGTTGGTCATCACAACTTTAATCTTAGCCGTACCGTTGTCAACTCTTTTTTTCAGTTCAGAGTTGGGCTTCAGATTCATCGAGAAGTGACCGTAATACATAGTATTAGTGTTATCCACATAAATCTGGGTATGAAGTGCCATCAGATCCTCTTTCTGGAGGCTGAGGTTCCGGTACCCGATGGTGAGATCTTCAAACACCAGCCCATCACCCACGAATGCAACTTTTTCATTCGCATTGACCATGCTTACGGGCTTAGCGAAGAATTCTTTCTTATCGCTATTGCGGATGTAGGAATAGGTAACCACGCCGGTTCCTTTTACCGTGAGTGCATTTTCCGCACTGACGCTCTTTGCCCATCTGGGCTGACCGTTTGCGTCAATACCGTTCTGTACATACCAGTTGCCTACGGTGAAATTGTGGTTGAAGTCGCCTGTTTTGCTTGCGGGAACGCTGAGCTGTGCGGAACTGCTGAACGAATAGATACCGTCCCCGGTTTTGGTCGCATTGCTTACGGCAACCGACATCATGGGAACATTTTCGCCGAAGGTAAACTGCATGTTGTTCCCGTTCTCATCGGTCAGGCTGTATTTTACCGCAAATGTTACGGAATCGCACGTATTGGTAACGGTGCCGCAGGTGATATCCTCATAGGGAACGTGATTGTGCGTACAGCCGTCCAGAGATGCCGTAACGGCAGCGGACGAGAGATCGTACATATTGATCAGTGTCTGCAGCGATTCGACGGGGCTAAAGGACAGGAGTTCGCCGCCCTTCGAATGATTCAGCTCATAGCCGAAATAACCGGCATCCAGCATAAGTTTGCTGGTAGGCATATCGGTCACATAAATATGGAATACCGTGCTGGGCTTGCTCTGCAGAGACTTATACAGACCGCTGCTGTGTCGGACGAGTTCATCCTTTACTTCCACACGGACAATCCATTTGGTTACGTTTTTGTATGCTGCGGGGATTTTTGCCGAGGTAAGGTCGAGAGTATCACCGTATACCTCTCTTACAAAAGTGGGGTTACCGGATACATTTGCCTTGCCGTCGCTGTTGTCCCAGAATTTCCAGGTGGTGTTACGTCTTGACACGGAATAACCGATGCCTTCGGTGTAAATATCTTCCTGCTGGGCGATCATATCCTTCACGGCATAATCCGCCATATAGTAACCGCCGTCCACGTTGGCAGTCATGTTGAGGGTGGTGTCCGGATTCCAGAGCGCATATTTGATGCGGCTGGAAACTTCACTGCCGGTATCCACTCTGCCGCCGGGGGTCTCATAGGACGAACCCTTGTATTCGGTTTCGGTGGTGATATCGGGCGTACCGATGCTGGGTGCTACAGAGAAGCTGCCGGTTTCTTCATCATACTTGTTGATGTTTTTCGGCATCCACTCGTCCATGAAGCCGTTAGGACAGAATTGTCCGTAGACGATATGACCTTCACTTTCACTTGTAGTAACTTGATTCAGATAAAGAGAACCAAACTGGAACTCACCGCCGCGCACATCCACTTCCAAACCATCAAGAAAACTGTATCTTATATAATAAGTCCTTGAACAGTCAGAATGGCTGACTCTATACGCATCTTGCAATATTTCACTATCGGCAGTTTGGGCATATACCGTCGCTTCATCAATCACGGGATCCTTATCAGTCGAAAAGTTTTGATAAAGCAGAGGAGCAATAATATTGGCACCGTCCTTTGCAATAAATGTACCTCCGTTAATCGTTACCTTACAGTCAGTCCCGACACCGATAATACCGGTTCTGAAATCCACGTGTTTTATTTCGGTCCCCACTGAGGTGAGCCCCCACGAAAAAGCCAAGGAAGCATTGCTTCCTACAAGCGTACCGCCATTGACCACCATTTCGGCATGATTTTCGTACAGCATAGCAACGTAGCCGCGAGAATATACATACCCTTCACTAAACTTTTTGTTTGTACCGCAGCGATAATATCCGCTGTTGATAATCAGCTTTCCGGCAGAAAGTTCATTACCTTCCCGTGGCTGACCGATGGTATCGGTGCTCCAGAGACTTATTCCCGAAGCGAAAATGACAGACCTTATACTTTGGTGCATGCCATATTCTACAATTCGAGAGTTGTCTGTATTGTACAGAATCTTTCCCTGCTGCTGAGATGCCGGGGTTACTTCCGTAGCATTCTTTCTCCATTCGTCCTCTACGGTGAACGTTACACCGTCTTTAATTTCGAAGAGAGCATAGGTAGGGTACTTGCCCCAACGGGCCCCAGCATTACTATCCCAGTTTCCCTCCTGAACGTCAATGGTGAACCCATTCAGGTTCAGCGTGTGATTGCCGTTAACATCAATTCGGGCTCTGAGTTCTTCGTAAAATTCAGTTCTCACTGCCGGGTCGTATCCCCAATGCTCATAACACGCACGTAACTCTACAGTCTCCTTGAAGATATGACTGGGGTTCGGTACATTATCGGCTTCGAATTCCTTCTCAATATTGTTCGAAAGACAGATATAGGTATCCGTTTCCGATTCCAGAGCCTCTTTCAGCTTTTCGTATGTACTTACCGATACGATCGGTCTTTTGGTACCGTTGGCGTCGATCGCCTCGGCCGCTTCGGTGGGAACTGCCATCGTCGGCAGAATCCCCGCGATCATCGTCAGCACCATCACGGCACTGAGCAGACCGCTTGTCAGTCTCTTCAGTTTTTGCTTCATGTTTTTTCTCCTTGGTTTATGTATGTTTTTTGTTTACCAAAATAATTTCAGCGGCTTGAACATCTGAATCCTTTTGCCGCATTCCGGGCAGAACTGCGCCGATTTTGCCACCACCGTATCACAGCGGGAACAGAACCGATGCCGCTTTTTGTACTGCTGGAACAGCGTTTCCCTCGGCAGTCTCGCGCCGCAGGTACGGCAGTTTTTATCCGCCGCCGTGGAGGGCATGCCGCATTCCGGACAGATCCGGATGTTCCGCATGATGTTCGTTCCGAAACCGTAGCGCTCCATGTTCGACTGCCGGATCGTTTCGTTTCTCGTCAGCCGGTATTCTTCAACCGTCATCCTTTACCTCCCTGTACTGTAATTTTGCTCCGCACCGCCGGCAGAAGGTATCGGTAATGCCGACCTTGAGTCCGCAGTTCGAGCAGTATTTCGGTTTGTTTTCCCATGGCGTGCAGTCCGCGCAGTGGAGCACATCCGCGTTGTACATGGCGTCGCACACCCACTTGCCGCATTTGTGGCAGAGGTTGAAGTGTTCCTTTCCTTCCTCCGACCAAGCCGTTTCCAGTTCGTCTTCCGGCGAATCACAGCGGTACACTCTGGTCGTCACCATTGCCATCCCGGATGCTTCGCAGAAAAACCGGTAGCACCTGCCGCCATCTTTTTCGATGATCTTATACGCAGCAGTCTTATTCTTTTGCGCTCCCACAGGCACCACCTCCTATCGTGATACGGGAATTCCATTCTGTTCTGGCCTATTATAGCGTGTTTTTGCCGATTTGTCCTCCCCAAAAACCTCAAATTAGGTAGATCGGGGAGAAATTCAGCCTGTTTTTGGGGATTATCCTACCGCATTGGGGTCAATCCAGCTGAAAATATCCGCACCGGACGCCGCCATTTGGGTGGTCAGAGCGAAGCCGCCGTCCCCCAGCTGCAGATCCAGCTGATAGGGAAATTCCGCCCAAGGGGATGAAATCCCCTATCTTGGGGTCAGCCGGAAGATCCCCCTCTCCCCCAACACCCCGGAGTATATGCTGAGCGTCATGATGAGAAAGTCCGATTTTGACAAGGATATGCGGACTGAGAACATCAAAAACGCTGCACTCTCGATTCTTCTGCTTCTTGCGGCAGTCAGCTGCTGTTACTATTTCAGCCGGAGATTCCTCTCCCCCATTCTGCAAAGTCTGGATCAGCTGAAAATGGAAAACGAGATGGCGGATTTCATTGATATTCCCGAAATCGCCGACCTTTTTGAATTCCTTGCACAGAAAGACCGCGAGCATGATGCATCCCTCTCCGTTCTGACCGAAGAAAAACTGGCAGCGGAAGATGAAAAAGAAGCACTGAGCCGGGAATACCGCAAAATTCAGTTGGAATACGAAGAAACAAAGCGAAAGCTCCATGAATCGGATACGTGCCGGTCTTAGTCACCACAAACGTACCCTTCGGCAAACTTTTTAATTCATCCGGTGTCATGAGTGCCCTCACGCCCATAGTTTTTTATGAGCTGTGCGAAGGACTGGATGATCGCCACGATACTGCAACGGCGGGAACGGGATGCCGAAAACATAACTTCCGCATCGCTGATCTTCAGAATGGATAGTGATAGGTAATCCCTTGAAGTTATCGCAGGATTTTCCCCCACTCCACACCGTGCATGAGACTTTCGTACTCACACGGCGTTCCATCGATATTTTATGTTTCGTCAGATTGGTATAAACGGAATTCGCCGTAATGGTCACGCTTGAACCATAGGAAGTGTAAACCGTACCGTCCTTCACATAACTGATCTTTGTTACCGAGCAGCCGGATGCCGATGCGGTTACAGTATAGCTTGCGGGAACACTTTCGGAGGAGATTTCACCACCTGCCGAGCCGAGGGAACCAGCGGAACTGCTTGCCGAAAGAGAAACAGATGCGGTTACAGCGGGCGTTGTTTCTTTACGGTATCCGCACCCGGAGCAGATGTTTCCGCTGAAGGAGTGAGACTTTGTTTCCGTGGAAGATCTGCCGCAGTCGCAGGATTTTGTGCGCTCATGCTTGGAAGAAGAGATGGAGTCCCAATCGCCGTAGTCCCATGAATGGGATTCGGTAGTGGTATTGTAGGTGATCCCACAGTCACGGCATTTGGATGCCACTTTATGCTGAGAAGTGCTGTAATCGGTGTACACGGTTCTGCTGTCGGAATGGGAACAGGATTTGGTGTACTTGCACTGGGAACAGGTATTGCCGCTGAAGGA
>JAFQWY010000237.1 GCA_017407225.1 Clostridia bacterium
ATCTCATAGACCAGCATTCCATTCTGATACACTTCCACGCCGCAGAAACACATTCCCATCTCTTCGTACTGGAACCAGAATTCTGCTTCCGGGAACTTCCGTGCAAGTTCGGCCACAACAAGCGAAGCCGGAGACCAGACGGTCATAAAGTAGAAATTATTATTGCGGAAGCTTGCGCTGTCGGAGTTCCATTTGGTTCCCCAGAAATGATTGCTCCAGTCATACCAATTGTTCATTCCGTACAGTTTCCTATCTTCAATACCGAGAGAATCAGTATGGATATGGGCGGGCATGGGAATTACATTATTAAAGTCGAACTCAGATTTTTCACTTCGAACAAAAGTACGGATTCTTTCAACGGTCTTATCGGAGGCATAAATAGTAAGGCTATACCGCCTGAAATTTGATCAGCCATTTGCTGCTGCAACCTTTTATTCGGTGATCTCTTGCTCCAAAAGCAGCGTGCGGAAGCGGTTGGGCGGCATGCCGCGCTTGAGTAGAAAAGCCCGGTGAAAGGTACGCGGATTTCCGTAGCCGCACAAATATGCGATCTGTGAAATGGAATAGAATGGATCACGAAGCAGGGAGCAGGCGCGGTCGATGCGCAGAGTGTTGATATAGTCGCGGAAATTGATATGCAGCTGCTGAGAGAAGATGTGTGAAAGGTGAATGCGGCTGATGCCCAGCGACCGTGCGGTTGATTCGAGGGAGAGAGGTTCGGTGAAATGCTCGGAGATATAATGAAGCGCCTGGTGGTACAGACCGAACTGGAGCCGATCTGTTATCGGTTTTAGGGTCAGGGAAGAGAGCAGATATGCCAGAAACAGGTGAAGACAGCCGAGCTTCAGGGGACTGGACTCCAATTTGGAGACTTCTTTCATTTTACTGATCAGTCCGTCCAGTTCCAATGGACGTTCGCTGACTTTTAGAACAGGACAGGCAGGCTGTGAAGTGCGGAAAGTGCTGCTGAATTCACCGATGGTATCCGGCTGAAAAATAAGGGTCAGCCCGTCGGCGTCCGGGGACACATACTCATAGCTGTGTGTGACAGTGGGGAAGGCAATGATGATATCGCCCCGGCATACCTGATAGGTTTTGCCTGCAATCATCATATTCATTTCTCCCTGTGTTATGCAGACGATTTCGACCGGCTCATGTACATGAGCCGGAAAAGGATGATCGCAGATCGGGCCGATGAACAGGTTTTCCATACGCTGTTCGTAGAAGACGGACGGCATGGCTTCATCCTCCTTGCTGATTCGGGTTTTATAAGGTAAGTATATCTTATTCATAAACGAAAGTAAACAGAAAAGGATATTTTTGTCCTAAAAAACTTGCAATATTGTGTTGATGTTAAGAATTGCATGTCATATAATGATAAACAAGGGAAGGGAATTTCCCTCAGAATAAATGAATTGGGGAGGTTGGAAGAACATGCGTAAACTGTTAGCTGCAATCCTGGCCGTCATGATGCTTCTGTCCATGGTAACCGTTGCCGTGGCCGAGGAGAAGGAACCGATTGTCGTAACTGTTTTCCGCGGCGATCCCGGTGATCAGCCGACGGAAGATAACAAGATCTACAAGCTGATCGAAGAAGAATTCGGTATTACCTTTGAGATCGAGTTCCTTGCGGGCGATCTGGACGAGACGCTGGGCACCAAGTTTGCCGGCGAGGATTACCCGGATCTGTTCGACGCCGGCAACAGCGCAGAGAAGGCCATTGCGGCTGGCGCGCTGATCGACCTGCTGCCCTATATTTCCGAAGAGAAGACCCCGAATCTGTGGAACCACATCAAGGATCTGCTGCCCCAGCTGGTCAATGAGAACGGCGAGCTGTTCATCATTCCCAACTATGGCATCAACTACAACGATCAGATCCAGAACTACTGCAACGGCCCGGCCTTCTTCATTCAGAAGCAGGTTCTGGCGTGGGC
>JAFQWY010000238.1 GCA_017407225.1 Clostridia bacterium
AATAAAAAAATCAGGCATGATCCAAAGCGGATGTGCCTGATTTTTGTTTGTATTCACTTCAGATCTGCCGTGCCAGAGCTTCGCCGGCGAGGGAACCCAGCTTCTGCAGTCCCGCCGCGCTGTAATGTCCGCCCACATGGGGATTCATGTATTCACAGTATTCGGGCATAGTGCAGAAATCCGATGCGGCGCGGGTCAGCATCACGAACAGGCTGTCTTCCCGGCAGAGTCGATCCTGGGCTTCCATGACCGCAAGGTCTCTTTCGTCCCGGGTGAATCGTCCCACCCGGATGATTCCGAACCGGTTCAGACCCAGATCCTTTTCCAGCGCATGACCGAATCCGGAGAGCATGGCGGCGTAGTCATCGGAGGAGACTCCGTAAATGGCATCGCTCTCCCCCTGCAGCCAGACCATGGCGGTATTCCGGATTCCACCGGATTTTGCACGGGCGGCTTTGGCTTTCGCTGTCAGAATCCGGTAGCCGTCGGTGCCCGGGAGCCAATATTTCATGTCCGTGGAGCCTTTTGCCCCGTGAACCGCCGTGACTTCCGGATGCTCCGGTCGGGCGGCGATGTATGCCCGGCAGAACGCCGGAAGCAGGGTGGTGTGACCGTCGCAGGAGCTGCCCAGCACATTGTCGCCGTGCCACGTGGACGATACGGCGGAGCCGTAGGGATAGCCTGTTGTACCGTCGGCGCGGATGTCTTCGCCGCAGGGATCCCGCAGGGGAATGAGAGAATCGGTCAGATACCGGTACTCCATTGCCCCCGGAACGGGTTCACTGTCGGCAAGCCGCTCGGTCTGTCCCTGCATATTGCTTTGACCGCCGAACAGAATCAGATCCTTCATGGGTTACGCCTTTACGAAATGCCAGAGCTTTGCATCCCAGCCGCTGTCATCGGGATTGAATTCTCCGATCTCAATGCCCTTCTTCAGCTGTTCCCCTGTGTAGGTGATGCCGGTGCGGGTATCGGTGTAGGTCGCGGATGCATCAGCGGTGCGGATGGCCAGCTTCTTGCATGCCTTCTTCTTGCCTCTCACAAACTTGCCGCTCGTGAGAATTGCGCTGAGCAGAATCTGACCGTCCTTTTCAAAGTAGTATGCGGAAACGTCGGATTCGTAGGGAGAGGACAGGCGGTAGTATTCGCCTTCGGTGATGACGGTGTCGAAGGTGCGGTATTCCTGTACCTGACGGCGGATTTCGTCCTTCACTTCGTCGGGGGTGTTCAGTACGTTGAATTCGTAGCCCAGAACGCCGTTTACAGCGACCTTGTACTTCAGATCCAGCTCATGCATATTGCCGTGGGGGTTGGAAACGTGGCAGCTCATGACGGATGCGGGATATGCCAGCATGGAGGAGTACTGGATCATGGTGCGGGCTCTTGCGTTGGTGTTGTCGCTGCACCAGATCTGGGAGGAAACTGCCATCATGGCAAGGTCGTACCGTCCGCCGCCGCCGGAGCAGTTTTCGATCATGGCGTCGGGGTAGGTTTCCATGAACCACTTGAACAGGGAGTAAACGCCCTGCATATAGCGGTATTCCATGGAGCCCTGATCTTCCGCGTCCAGATAGGGAGAGCCGGGTTCGGAGATGTGGCGGTTCATGTCCCACTTGAAGTAGTCGATGGGCACACCGCGGAAGGTTTCTTCAAAGGATGCCTTCAGGTATTCGATAACGGCGGGGTTTGCCATATCGAGAACGTACTGGGAACGGGAGTAGGACATGGGTCTTTCAGGGCAGCGGATGCACCAGTCGGGATGAGCGCGGAACAGATCGGAGTCGGGGTTCACCATTTCCGGTTCCACCCAGATACCGAACTTCACGCCGGTTTCCTTGACTCTTGCCACATAGGGCGCCAGACCTTCTTTGAAGCGGTTCTTGTTGACGAACCAGTCGCCCAGACCTGCCTTGTCGTTTACTCTTGCGCCGAACCAGCCGTCGTCCATGATAACCATGTCCATGCCGCAGTCGGCTGCCGCCTTTGCGAAGTCAACCATGACGTCTTCGTTGATGTTGAAATAGAATGCTTCCCAGGAGTTGAGAACCACGGGACGGCGTTCTTTTGCCTTTGCGGGAACGATGTGATCGTTTGCGAAGTGGTGGAAGTTGCGGGACATGATGCCCAGACCCTTCGGGGAATAGGTCATGACCGCTTCGGGGCAGAATACGGTTTCGCCGTTCTTCAGTCTGTAGTTGAAGTTTTCGTCGCCCAGACCCATCTGAACTCTGGTCTTGCCGGTCATGTCGCCTTCCACTTCATTGAGGAAGGAGCCGGAGTATACGAAGTTGAAGCCGTATACGTCGCCGTGGTTTTCGTCGGCTGTGCGGTCAACCACTGCCATGAAGGGGTTCATCTGGTGGGAGGAAGCGCCTCTGCGGCTGTGCATGGAGATGTTGCCGCGGAATACGGGGGTACGTTCGTTGTAGACTCTTTCGTAGCAGTGGGAGCCTGCCAGAGAAATCACGTCGTAGTTGTGCCCGGGCAGATCCAGCGCAAGGCTCATCCACTTTTCGATGACAACGTCGCCGCCGCTCTTATTGGTTACGGAAGCGTAGCGGGAGATTACGTCGCAGTCGTAGAATACGGTGTAGTACAGGTGCAGCTCGCATCCGGATGCGGTGTCCCGGAGGGTGATGTCCAGAGTCTGGGTCTTGTCGTCCGCACGTCCGCAGGGAATGCCGGGGATGTCCACTCTGCCCTTACGGATTTTGTGGGAAACGTAGTCAAAACCGGTTACGGAGTTGCCCGCGCCGTTTCTGATGCGGAGAGCGGTGGTACGGAAGTCACCGCTGCCGAAGCAGGAGTATTCCAGGGGCTGGGTGTCCACGGAGAAGTAAACTTCGCCTTCCTTGGCATAGGGGGCAAAGGACCATACGTTGCCGGGTTCTTCCGCGAAGGTTTTGAACTCCGCGCCGAACTTTTTGCCGTAGTAGCGGTGGATCAGCTTGCCCTTGACGATGTCGAAGGCATACAGTGTATTCTTGGTTGTCAGCTGGAATAAGCTGTTTTCTCTTTTGAAGGAAATAGGCATATCAGTCACCTTTTATGGGAATAATTTACAGCATCAGAGGAAAAATCCCCGCTGTCTTCACTATTTTAACATAGTTTTCTGCGGATTACAAGTGTTTTCGGGAAACCGGAAAGATCAATCCAGAGTAATCCGGAATACCACGGGCTTGTCGGTGCCGGTTACACCGGTCTTCACGTGCAGAGCTTCGCTGTCCCGGTTCCATTCAAGCTCCCCGTCGTACCCCAGCAGTTCCACGTTCTTCACGATGCCGTGGAAGTTTGCCTTTCTGGATGCATCCTTTTCTCCGAGAAGTGTGAAGGCATACTCGCCGTTTTCGTCTTCGCGAAGGGCAGTGGCATACAGCTTTTCTCCGTTCATGGTGTAGCGGATATCCCGGGAGGTAAATTCCTTCTTCACGCCGTCGGAGAACTGACCTTCGATAACCTCCGTGGGGCCTTCGCCGTAGGTGCGCCATGTGGTTGTGCCGTAGATTGCCTCGCCGTTGACCTTCAGCCATGCTCCGATTTCCCGGAGAATGCCTGCATCCTCATCCGGAACAGTGCCGTCAGCCTTCGGACCGATGTTTAAGAGGAGACAGCCGTTTTTCGACACGATATCTATCAGATCGCAGAGGATGGATGCGGGCGTACGGTAGTGGTTGCCCTCGGTGTAGCACCAGGAGTTGAGAGCCACAGCGGTGTCGGTCTGCCAGAAATAGGGCTTGATGTCCGCGAACATACCCCGCTCGATATCCACAACAGCAGTGCCGAACATGAACGCGTCGTGCTTGTAGTTGATGACGACTTCTTCACCCCATTCTGCCGCACGGTTGTAATAGTACGCCGCGAATTTCTTCAGATACTCCCGTGCCGCACTGTGCTGGATCCACCAGTCGAAGTAGACGATCTTCGGGTGGTACTGATCGACGATTTCGCAGCAGCGGCAGAGCCAGTCTTCCATGTATTCCCGGGAGGGGGCGGGTTCGCTGTACAGATCCTGATGATTGGGTTCGGGCATGGCGGGCCAGTAGAAGTCGCCGCGCTTCAGGGGTTCCTTGATATCGCTGTCGAATTCCTTGCCGTGACCCATGAAGAACCAGTGCTCGATCCGGTGGGAGGATGCGCCGCTGACGATGCCCCGCTTTGCACATTCCGCGGACAGCTCGCCGAGGGTATCCCGGCAGGGTCCCATCTCATAAGCGTTCCAGTGGGACAGGTCGCTTTTGTACATCTGGAAGCCGTCGTGGTGCTCGGCAACGGGAACCACATACTTCGCACCGGCTTCGGCAAAGAGATCCGCCCACTCTGCGGCGTTGTACTTTTCCGCTCTGAACATGGGGATGAAATCCTTGTAGCCGAAATTCTTGTGCTCGCCGTAGGTTTCCAGATGATGCTGATACTCCCGGGTGCCCTGGATGTACATACAGCGGGGATACCATTCACTGGCGTAAGCGGGAACGGAGTACACGCCCCAGTGGATGAAAATGCCGAATTTTGCACGGCGGTACCATTCGGGTACACGGTAGTCCGAGAGGGAAGACCAGTCTGCGGAGAAAGGCCCCTGTGCGATGACGGAGTCAATCACGGAGAGATATTCTTCGTGTTTCATATGGCTGTATCCTTTCGTGTTTTTTTTGTTTCATTTTAACATACACCAGGCCGGATTACAATAGGATTTGCGGCGATATTCCAAAAATAACCTCTCTCCGCCCGTCTGCGGTTATTGCATTTCCCGGATGACTGTGATATAATGAATTGATAATGAATTTACATTCCCGAAGGAGGAGCATCATGTACCGTATTCTGGAATTGAATCCCCAGCTCATGCCTTTTTCCGGAGACATTGACCTGCGGATGGAGAGATATCACACCGTAAAAGCACGCATCCTGTCGGGCGGACAGAAGAACCTCAGCGACTTCGCCAATGCCCACCATTTCTACGGCTTCCACCACGCCGACGGCGGATGGTACTACCGGGAATGGGCACCGGGCGCACATCATATGTATCTGACCGGGGAGTTCAACGGCTGGGACAGACTTTCCCATCCCCTGACACCCATCGGTGACGGAAACTGGGAGATTTATCTGGAAGGCGACGATGCCCTGTGGGAAGGCTGCAGGGTCAAGGTTGTTGTGGCGGCGGGAAATACCATGACGGACCGGATTCCTCTGTTTGCGCGGCGCGTGGTGCAGGACAAGGTTGACCATACCTTCACAGCGGAAATCGTGGATGACAGAAAGGTTTTTCCGTGGACGGATGACGGCTTCAAAGGTTCGGAGCGCCTGTACATCTACGAAGCCCACGTGGGCATGGCGCAGGAAGAAGGAAGGGTTGGCACCTACCGGGAATTCGCCGATATCACTCTGCCCCGGATTCAGAAAGCGGGCTACAATACCGTCCAGCTGATGGCGATCATGGAGCATCCTTACTACGGCTCCTTCGGCTATCAGGTGTCCAGTTTCTACGCCGCATCCGGGTGGTTCGGCAAGCCCGACGACCTGAAATACCTCATCAACAAAGCCCACTCCATGGGAATCCGGGTTCTTCTGGATCTGGTGCACTCCCACGCCGTGAAGAATACCGCCGAGGGCATCAATATGTTCGACGGCACCGTGTGGCAGTTCTTCCACGACGGTATGAAGGGCGAGCATCCCGCATGGGGAACCAAGTGCTTCAACTACGACAGCGGCGGGGTTCTCAACTTCCTCCTGTCCAATCTGAAATTCTGGCTGGAGGAATACCACTTCGACGGCTTCCGCTTCGACGGTGTCACCTCCATGCTGTACCACGACCACGGTCTGGGCACCGACTTCAATTCAAACGACAAGTATTTTTCCTATAATACCCACCTGGAGGCGATCACCTACCTGCAGCTTGCTAACGAGCTGATCCGGGAAGTGAAGCCCGACGCCGTGACGGTTGCTGAGGATATGTCCGGGATGCCCGGTATGTGCCTCCCCATCGCTGACGGCGGCATTGGATTTGACTACCGTCTGGGCATGGGTCTGCCGGATATGTGGATCAAGGCTGTCAAGGGCCAGGACCAGTTCTGGGACATCAACAAGATGTGGGGCGACATGTGCCTGCGCCGTCCCGGTGAGAACACCATCGCCTATGTTGAATCCCACGACCAGGCTCTGGTTGGTGACCAGACCATGATC
>JAFQWY010000239.1 GCA_017407225.1 Clostridia bacterium
GGAAATTTCCTGAGAGAAACGGATGGGGGTTGCGTCCTGAAGATGGGTACGGCCGCTCTTGGTGATGCCTTCGTGCATAACTTCCAGTCTGCGGAAGGTGGTGATCAGCTTGGAAACAGCGGGAATGAGCTGGTCTTCGATGGCGCAGACTGCAGCGATGTGCATTGCGGTGGGGAAAGTATCGTTGGAGGACTGGCTCATGTTGATGTCATCGTTGGGGTGGCAAAGCTTCTTGCCGGCCAGCTCGTTTGCACGGTTGGCGATGACTTCGTTGGCGTTCATGTTGGACTGGGTACCGGAACCGGTCTGCCATACAACCAGCGGGAAGTGGTCGTTGAGAGCGCCGGACATTACTTCTTCGCAGGCCTGCCTGATCACAGAAAGCTTTTCATCGGTCATCTTCTCGGGCTTGAGGGCGTTGTTTGCCTGAGCGGCTGCCAGCTTGAGAACGCCGAATGCCTTGGTGATTTCACGTGGCATGGTTTCGATGCCGACGCCGATTCTGAAGTTTTCGTGGCTGCGTTCGGTCTGGGCTGCCCAGTACTTGTCGGCGGGAACTTTTACCTCGCCCATGGAGTCGTGTTCGATTCTGTATTCCATAGTATGTCAATTCCTTTCGGTACTAATTTCAGATTCTTACGTTTGCGATAACTTCCTTCAGGCTGTTTGCGGAGCGTTCCAGCAGAGCCTGTTCTTCGGGTGTGAAGGGATAGAGCACCTTACCGCAGATGCCGTCCCGTCCCACAATACAGAAAATGCTGAGACAGACATCGGAAATCCCGTATTCACCGTTGAGCATGGAGGATACGGTCAGGGTAGTATCGATGCCGCTGATAAGGGATTTGCAGATATGAGCGGTGGACAGAGCGATGGCATAGAAGGTTGCGCCCTTTCTCTGGATGATCCGTCCGCCGGATTTTCTCATATAATTCTCAACTTCCGCGTGATTGATGGGAGTGCAGTAGGTATTGCGGCTGGTGGAAGCTTCATGATACTGGTCGATGGGAATATTGGCGATATTGGCAAGGGACCAGGGCACAAAGGAGGTGTCGCCGTGTTCGCCGAGAACATACGCATTTACGTCGCGCTGGGTGATTTTGTAGTGTTCGGAAATGCGCGCGCACAGTCTGGCGGTGTCAAGCACGGTACCGGAACCGATGATTTTGTTGGCAGGCAGACCGGAGGTTTTGTGCCATACATAGGTGAGGATATCGACCGGGTTGCTGACAATCACGTAGGTTGCGTTGGGTGCATACTTGGTGATCTGAGGAATGATGCTCTTGGTGATATCGATATTGGTCTGAGCGAGATCCAGTCGGGACTGACCGGGTTTTCTCGCCACACCTGAGGTCAGAATTACGATATCCGAGTCCACGGCATCACGGTAGGAGCCTGCGTATATGGAGGTCAGAGGACAGAATGCAGTTCCCTGACGAATATCCAGTGCTTCGCCGAGAGCTTTCTCTTCGTTGATGTCGACCATGACGATTTCGGAAGCGATACCGTCAACTGCGAGGGTATAGGCAATTGTTGAACCGACGCTGCCGGCACCGATGATTGTAACTTTAGTCATGTGGCTATCTCCCTTGGCTGTTTTCATTGACTGCCGCGACAGAATCACGGCATTATTTCACATCTACATTATATCAAAATCCGACCGCAAATGCAATGGAAGATGCTGTGATTTTTGTCCTTTCGCCAATACATTTTTATACGGTTTTACTTGAATTTTCTGTGTATTTTGCTTCTTTAAATAAATATATACCATAATATGCAGTAAATTGCCGCAAAAAACAAAACTGCCGCGGTAAAACGGCAGTTTCAAGAAAGGTTTACAGTTTTTCCACCAGAATATCGGCGATCCGTCTGCAGGCCTGTCCGTCACCGTAGGGATTGGACGCCTTGCTCATGCGATCGTATTCCGCTTTGTCTTCCAGCAGCTGCTTGAAGGAGTTATAAATCACTTCTTCATCGGTGCCGACCAGCTTGAGGGTGCCTGCCGCGATGCCTTCGGGCCTTTCGGTGGTGTCGCGCATGACAAGAACCGGCTTGCCGAGAGAAGGTGCTTCTTCCTGAATTCCGCCGCTGTCGGTGAGAATCATGTAGCTCCGTGCGATGAAATTGTGGAAATCCAGCACTTCAAGAGGCTCGATAATGTGTACCCGTTCGCAGTCTCCCAGCTCCTGTGCGGCAGCTTCCCGGACCACGGGATTCATGTGGATGGGATAGATGGCACATACATCGTCATGCTCGTCGATGATCCGGCGGATGGCACGGAACATATGGTGCATGGGTTCGCCCAGATTTTCCCGACGGTGCGCGGTGATGATGATGAGCCGCTTGCCTTCCGCCCATTCAAGCTCAGGATGGGTATAGTCATCACGGACGGTGGTCTTCAGGGCATCAATGGCAGTGTTTCCGGTGACATAGATGGTTTCGGGATCCCTGCCCTCTTTCAGCAGATTGTTCTTGGACAGCTCCGTGGGTGAGAAATTGAACCGGGAAATCACGCTGACCGCCTGACGGTTGAATTCTTCCGGATAGGGGGAGTAGATGTTGTAGGTACGGAGACCGGCTTCTACGTGACCTACGGGAATCTGCAGATAGAAGCAGGCCAGCGCGGTGACAAAGGTGGTGGAGGTGTCTCCGTGAACCAGTACCACATCGGGCTTCACTTCCAGAAGTACCTCGCGGATTCTCTCAAGGATATTTACAGTCACATCGAACAGGGTCTGCTTGTCCTTCATGATGGACAGGTCGTAGTCGGGCTTTACATCAAAGGCATCCAGCACCTGATCCAGCATCTGTCTGTGCTGACCGGTTACGCAGAGAGTTACATCCAGTTCGGGACGTTTCTTCAGCTCCAGCACCAGAGGACACATCTTGATGGCTTCCGGACGGGTACCGAAGACTACCATTACTTTTTTCATATCATTGTCTCCATTGTTTCGGTTTTGACAGTATTATACCAGTTTTTTCGCTTGTTGTCAACTGTGCGTTACAGACCGATGTACGCGCCGGATTCAGTGAGAATCTGCTGGATTTCCTTCACGTCCGCATTCTGCACCGTGGTTCCGTTTTTCACGCAGACCGATGCCGCTGCGCCTGCCGCTTCTCCTGTGGTACAGCAGATGGGAATGATACGGATGGATGCCTGTGCCTCGTGATCGCAGGAGATGCACCGTCCGCCGGTGAGAAGGTTATCGCAGTCTTCCGCCTTCGGGATCAGGGAACGGTACGGGATGGTGTACCAGGTACCGTGGGGGAAATAGTAATGGCTGGTGCCGGTTCCTTCGGGATTATGGATGTCAATATCGTAGTTGCCGGCGGCGATGGCATCCTCAAACTTCACGCAGTCCACCAGATCCTGTCCGGTCAGTACGTATTCGCCCATGAGCATACGGCTTTCACGCACACCGATGTTCGGTGCGGTATAGACCAGCCGCGCGTTTTCCAGACCGGGCAGATTGTTCACCTTGAAGAAGTTCAGAAGCTCCTGCACCTGACGTCTTGCTTCCATTTCCGCACGGGTCACGTCAAAGGGATTGACGGGATTGTGCTTGACTACACGGGTGGTGTTGAAGTGAAGTACACCGTCAATGGGGTAATCGAACACCAGAATGTTTTCCCGGGGATTGGTGAATCGTCCGCTGTCCAGCCATTCCTTGTGAAGACGGTTCATTTCTTTTCTGTTATCGTAGAACTTCTTCTTGTCCACATTGCACACCCGGAAGCAGAGGGTCATGGGCTGGCAAAGATGGTCGCTGTCCCGGCCAAGTCGGGTAGGAATACCGCTCATTTCGCAGAGATCCGCATCGCCGGTTGCATCGATGAACATCTTACCGAAGAATTCCAGCACGCCGGATTTTGTCACGACGGACACGCTTTCCATGTGAGTGCCGTTCTTCTTTACGCCGCAGAGAGTGGCATGGAACAGAACCTGCACGCCGGCTTCGATCATCTTCGCATCCAGAAGGAGCTTGACCGCTTCATCCAGGAATCCGCTGTCGCCGCGGATATCACCGGTCTTCTGCAGATCCTTTACCAGCTCCGCCAGAATGCCCCGGCTCAGGTAGTGGGTGGATTTGGTTCCGTCTTCGTTCTCCAAGGTGGTTGCATATGGCATCAGGGGGAAGATCAGGCAGTTGGATGCCGCTCCTCCGAGGAAGCCCGATGCTTCCAGCAGAAGAACACTTCTGCCCTGTCTTGCCGCGGAAAGAGCTGCCGCGCATCCGGTGAAACCGCCGCCCAGCACGATTACGTCGTAGGTATTGATGTATTCCATATTCGTTCTCCGTTTCGTTGATTCTGTCACTATTATATAAAAGAAATGCCGGATTTTCAAGTGGGTGTGGGGATTTTATTACAAAGATTTGATTTTCCGTATGTTTTAACGGAAAAATCTGATATAATATAAAAAATACTGTAATATCCTGCGGGTGAAATCCGTCTTATGGGGCAGGACAATCAAGGAGGACTGAATATGGAAGACAGTCAGATCATCAAGCTGTACTGGGACCGTGACGAGAGCGCTATCCGGGAATCGGACGCCGCTCACGGAGCCTATTGTTTTGCCGTCGCCATGAATGTGCTTGCCAATCACGAGGATTCGGAGGAGTGTGTCAGCGATACGTGGCTGAGAGCATGGAACGTGATTCCGCCCCAGAAACCGGACAGACTGCGGAGCTTTTTCGCGCGGATCACCCGGAATCTGGCAATCGACCGGTACCGGAAACGGACGGCGGAGAAGCGGAACGAAAACATGAACACCGTCATCGACGAGCTGGAAGGAGTTCTGTCGGGCACGGAAAGCGTGGAATCGGAGATGGACCGGCACGAGCTGACGGCAAGTCTGAACCGATTTCTCGGCTCCCTCTCGGTGCGGGACAGACAGATTTTCGTACGCCGGTATTTCTGGTGTCAGGATGTGGCGAAGATTGCGGAGGAGATGGGACTGAAGCGGAACAGCGTGAACGTGATGCTCCATCGGATGCGGAACCGGCTGAAGGCACATCTCATGAAGGACGGATGGGAGGTATAATATGACTGCGTTTGAATTGCTGGAAGCCATGGGCGGAATTGAGGAAACTTATCTCTTGGAGAACTGGGAAGAGAAAAAATCCCGCCGGTCAAAAACTTTATTCCTGACCCGATTCTCTGCTGCGGCGGCTTCCCTGCTTCTGGTTACCGGAATCGGGATCGGGATTCATCTGTCGGGGCATTACACCAACGATGCCGCGGAGTCTGCCGGGGAGTTCGAGTATTTCGGGATGAACGAGACTGCCGCTGCGTGTGATACTGCCGCTCCGGAAGTCGGAGGGACGACCGACACTTCGGCTGAACTGCCGGTACTCAGCTTCGGGGGACTCATAGGCTCCCACGGCATGGAAGCGCTGATGGCGTATCATGTTGATGAGATCATCGGATCCAATCCGTGGACGAAGGACTGCACGCTGACTTCCCTGCCGGTGTACCGGAATCTGTCGTTCCACGGTCAATCGGGAATTCCGGAAGCCGGCTATAACGAGGAAGAACTGCTTGAAATCGCCGGGGAGATCGCCGCGAAAATGGGAACGGAGCTTCTGTCCCATGAATTCAACCGCATGACAGTCGGCACGAAGGACGGATACAGCGAATATCTGACCTCCGTGGATGCGGAAACGGAATTCTGCTCCGTCAATGTGTCGGTAAGCGGCATGGCTTCCGTACGGATTGATGAAAACTCTCCCGGCAAGCCGACGGATGAAGCATCTGCACTTGCGGTGTACGAAGTATTTGCGGATCTGTTGGAATTCGAGGAGCCGACCGCCGATGTCGTCATGCACTACAATATCTATGCCGAACCGGGATATGAGGTTTCCGTCTGGGATGCCGCAGGAGACGAACGGGAGCAGATTCTCGGATATGCCTTCGATACGGTCATGATCTTCGGCACGGATAGCTGGTACGGCATCAATCTGGGCGGAATGTACGGAAAAAAGGAGCTGATCGGCGAATACCCCATCATCACATGGAAAGAAGCGGCGGAAATGCTCCTTGAGGGCAGATATATCTCAACCGTTCCCGATGATACCTTCGGACAGCCGGACAGTTATGAGCACGTGGAGCTTGTCTACCGTACCTCCGACGAGACGGTTATGCCATACTACAAGTTCCGGGTGCATCTGGAAGAATGGGACAACAATCATTTTGAAGGCGAAAAGAGTTTCGGCGCATACTACGTTCCGGCAGTTTCTTCCGACTATCTGGATGAGTCCGCTTTCTGGGACGGAAGCTTCAACTGAACAGAAAAAATCCGCTTTTCCCGTATGGGATCGGCGGATTTTGTTTTGCTTATTCACCGGCAGGTGCGGCGAGATCTGTGTACATGGGGGTGGGTTCCCCGAAATCCGGAGTTCCGTCCTCTCGCCATGTGATTCTCGAGATGCAGGCATCCCGTCTTCCTCCGCGGGATTCATGGGGCACGGGGGCATACATACAGTGGTACACCAGCCAGTCCTCGCTTCCGTCGGGGGATGTGGTGAAGGAGTTGTGTCCGGGACCGTAGACGTGGTATTCGGCTTTTGTTTTGAACACCGGCTCGGGGGACTTCTTCCAGTTGGCGGGATTCATCAGATCCGCGTCGTCATCGATGGTCAGAAGCCCGATGGCGTAGTCATAGGACACGGTATTGGCGGAGTAGGCAAGGAAAATCTTTCCGTTCCGGTACAGTGCGGCTGCACCTTCGGTGATCTTCCATTCGGGGCGGTATGCGTTGATCTCCCAGTCGTACTCGGACTTGCAGATGCATACAGGATCGCCCACCACGGTCAGCGGGTCGAACATCCGGTAGATATACAGATCCGTCCGGGTGGTTACGGGGAAATTCAGGTACGCCGCATAGACAAAATAGAGCTGTCCGCGGTTTTGGATCACGGTGCCGTCGATGCCAACGGGATCGGTTGCCAGAGTGCCCGCGAATTCCCATTTGTCAGCCATGGGATCGTCGCCGAGACAGCGGAGAACGTGCACTTTGCGGGTGGGGCATCCCTGTCCGTCATCCCCCGAGAAGTATACATACCACTTCCCGTCGATCTTGTGCAGTTCCGGTGCCCACTGGGTTGCGCTGTAGGGATCCCCATCCTTTGCGGAGAGAATCTTCACAGGCTCGCCTTTGGTACATCCGCTGAGGGTATCCCCGCAGTAGATCCACAGGGCACGGGCGCGGCTGGTAATGAAATAATATCTGCCGTTGTCACGGATGATCCACGGATCGGCGGCATCCGCCAGAATGGGGTTCTGATAAGTTTTCATATTCAATCTCTCTTTCTGAGAATCTGATCGTACAGCTTACAGCATCCGATGGTGGCGTCAGGTGTCATGACATCGGAGGTCAGCTTTCCTTCTGCGAGACAGCGGATGACCTCACGGATTTCGTAGACAAAGCCGTTGCCTTCCGGGAATTCGGAAGTAAATTCCTCAACCGGACGTCTTCCTGCATCGAAGAGATTGGCACGGTTTCCTTCGTGTCCGTTGATCTCGATGATCCCGCCGGTACCGGTCACGCTGAGGAAGCATCTGGGCGCGCAGGACACGCTGCACTGGATCACCGCATCGGCTTCGGGATAACACAGTACCATGTTCAGATCCGTGTCAACGCCAGTGACAGGATGACGGCGAAGGGATGCCATGGCGCTTTCCACCGGCTCGCCGATGAGATAGGTTAGAATCTCGATAGGATACACGCCGATGTCGTACATGGCGCCCCCTGCCAGTGCGGGATTGAGAATACGGCCTTCGGTATTGTTTCCGCCGTGGAATCCGATGGCACCATGGGCAGTTTTCACGTCTCCGATTCTGCCGGATGTGATCCACTCCTTCGCCCTGACAATGGCGGGCAGGAAGTTGGACCACATGGCTTCCATGAGGAACACGCCTTTTTCTTCCGCCAGTGCGAAAACCTCACGGGCATCGGCTTCGTTCAGCACCATGGGCTTTTCGCACAGGACGTGCTTCCCCGCACCGATTGCCTGAACAAGATTTTCCTTATGGAAATTGTGTGTGGTTGCGATATAGACAGCATCAATGTCCTCCCGCGCCAGCATTTCCGCATAACTGCCGTAGGCGGAGGGGATGCCGTTTCTCTCAGCGAAGGACTGTGCGCGCTCCATGGATTTGCTGGATACCGCCTCCACGGTTACGTCGAATCCGTCTTCCGCTTTCACAAGCCGCACGGCGTGAGCGAATTTATTGGCAATGCCGCCGGCTCCCATGATTCCGAATCTCAGTTTTTCCATTGGCCGCTCCTTTCCCGTTATGCTTCCGCCAGTGCACAGAACTCTTCCACTCTGTCGGCAAGGGACTTCAGTCCGGCTTCCCAGAAGGATTTTTCCGTCAGGTCGATTCCGGCGATTTTCGCGCAGTCTTCCACGGTGTTCATGCTGGTTTCCCGGAGCATCTTCTTGTATACGGGCACGAAATCCGCGCCGGTTTCTTTATATTTTGCGTAAAGTCCCCGTGCGAACAGTCCGCCGAACGCATAGGGGAAGTTGTAGAAGCTCAGTCCGCCGCTGTAGTAGTGACCCTTCACCACCCACATATACTTGTGGAAGGTGGACAGACCCTCTCCGTATGCCTTTTCCTGTGCGGCAAGCATCAGCTCGCTCATTCTGTCGGCGCTCAGGAATTCGCTGGGACGTGCTTCAAATACGGATGCTTCAAAGGTATAGCGGGAGTAGATATCGCAGATGATCTGGCAGGCATCCTGCAGCTGGCTTTCCATCAGCGCGAGCTTGGTATTTCTGTCGTCGGTTTCGGCGATAGCGGTTTCCATCACCAGAACTTCGTTGAATGTGGACGCGGTTTCCGCAACGGGCATGGAGTATCCCTGATTGAGGATGTTGTGGCAGAACACCTGACGGTCATGGAAGGAGTGTCCCAGCTCATGGGCAAGAGTCACCACATCGCTGAAGGATCCGTCAAAATTGGTGAGGACGCGGCTCTGGTGTGCGCTGGGTACGCCGCAGTCAAATGCACCGCCGACCTTGCCCTCTCTGGGGTAGAAGTCGATCCACGCTTCATCGAAAGCTGCCTTCACCATGTCGTGCAGCTCGGTGTCGAACTTGCCGAAGATGTTCAGCAGGTATTCCTTTGCATCTTCCACAGTATATTTCTGATCGGCGGATCCCACGGGTGCGAACAGATCATACCAGGGCAGACCGCCTTCATGACCCAGATACTTCGCCTTGGCACGGAGGTACTTCCGGAATACGGGCATATATTCCTCCATGGCGGAGATGAGTGCGTCCAGAGTTTCCTTCTTCATGCGGGAGGTGTACAGGGATTTTGCCAGAGGGGATTCGTAGCCCCGCAGTTCGCATTCGTTCAGCACCTGCAGCTTGATGCTGTTGAGGGAGAACGCCACGGATTCATCGATCTTTTCGCAGGCGGCAACCTCCGCTTCGTATGCGGCTTTTCTCACCGCCGGATCGGGATCGTAGGCGAGATTGCGGACTGCGGGCAGTGTGATCTGACCGCCGTTGTAGTCCACCTTGAGGGTACTGGTCAGGCTGCTCTGGAGATCGCTCCACGCGGATGCGCCGGAGATATCCATCTTGGCAAACAGTGCCTCTTCCTTGTCGGAAAGCAGATACTTGCTGTCCTTTTTGATATTGGTGAGCAGGTAGCGGAATTCTTCCAGCTCGGGTGCCTCTGTCAGCACGGTATCAAGATCGGATGCGGCAATGCGGCTCTGGATTCTGGTGTCGGCTGCAGCGGTTGCGCTGAGCTTGCCCATGAGCTGTCCCTGAATACTTGCGGCTTCATTGTCGCCGGTGTTGGCGGAATAGCGCAGATTCGCGTAGATGAACAGCTTTTCCACAGTCTCGTTCATCTTCACCGCTCCGTCGAGGTAGGCTTTTACCACGTCGGTGTCGGTCATGCCGTCCATCTTTGCGGCAAGATCGTTCACTCCTGCGATGAGGGTGTCGAGGGATGCGAAATCGTTCCGGAATGCGGGATCGTCGAATCCGTTGTACAGGATGGAGAGATCCCAGGTTCTGTCAGTTACAGACATAAATAAGGCTCCTTTTGTGATGTTTTTACAGCATTATACCACAAAAGAAGCCTTGTTGCAAGAGGTTTACATATATCCGCCTTCCGCTTCGGGGAAATCCATATCTTTCTCAAGCTGTTCCTGCAGTTCGCACAGATAACGCAGGAAGGTATCGCAGTTTCGGGTCATGGGGTTCTTGATGCTGAATCCGGAGGTGTTGCCCAGCACCAGATACTCCTTCCCGTTTATAGTGAAGTAAAGCTGGAAACTAGTGGTAGGTGATGTGTATGAAACCGGAGCATCGCTGCCAAGAATTCCACGCGGGGTAATCTCCTTATTCACGGACGCAAGATCGCATTCCACCAGCTTGGTGTAGATTTCCTCCATCATCTCATCCGTCGGATCGAACTGCTTTCCGAAGGTGCCGTTCCGGACAAGATCCTTCTGCACATACCCGTCATAGGTATCGAAGATGTTCTTCTGCGTCACGTCAATCCACATTTCAAACCGCAGGTTAAAGTCATCGGGCATGGCTTCGGGATAGGGGCTTTTCTTTACCCGTTCGTACATGGAGGAGTTGTCTTCGGCAAAGGAAACCGTGTACTCATACACACCGTCGTCTTCCAGAATGTCAAGCTGTACGGTTTCGTTTCCCAGATATCTCAGCTCGTAGTCAGCAGGTTCCATGCGGGTCAGATGCTCCAGCGTGCGGATTTTGATATCCACCACATTCTCTCCGTCCACATTGGTGATATCCACCGCGGCAATATTGCATTTCAGATCCTCATCCAGATTGGTGAACAGCACGAATCCGTCGAACCATACTGTATCGGGCGCGAGAGTCCATGCGGTAACGGAAACCTGATAGGGGTAGGGATAATGGGTCAGGAAGGCTTCTACCACATCATCCGCCGAGATATAGTTTCCGCCGGGTTCCAGATCGTACGCCGACCAGATGCCCACATCTTTGTGAATGTTGTAGATCCGCAGTTTTTCATCCTTCCGCCAGAGCGCGTATCTTTCACTGAGCTTCAGCCATTCCCCTTGTCTGAGGAATTCGTAGTCCGATCCGCCGAGGGGAAGGAACATCTCCGTCCATTCACTGACAGAATACGGAAAACTCTGCCAGCCATCGGTATCCTCAAGATCTACAGTGAACACGGTATCTCCCGATCCGTCGCGCACAATGGCGAAGTAGGTGTCGGTCAGGTAGTAGGTATAGCCGGAATCGTCGCTGCCCATGGTTGAACTGAGCGGATTCATGTACACGCATTTCACGGAATGGTAGGCTCCGTCCGGATTGGCGGGTTCCAGACAGTGAATCCATGTGATATATTCCGTGTAGCTGACGCAGAGCAGGCACGATCCGTCCTTCTGCTGGAGAAAATAATAGAAAGTGGGATTATCAGTCTCCGCCTTCCATGCCCGTGCGTTGTTTTCACGGATCTCTGCGGGAAAATCACAAACACCGTAGGACTGCCAGATTGCCGAGTCGGCACTGCTGTCCTGACCTGCCCATACGGAAGTGTCAACAAAATTATCAAAATTTTCTTCCGTCAGCGTGATTTCCGTAAGCGTTCCCAGATACAGCGAACCGGGCTGGATTCCGTCATACAGGCGGAGCTGTCCGTCCAGCGTGATCTTGTAATCGGGGATATCATCAACGGGAGGCGTATAGGAAAAGGCTGATGCCATATAAGCCGTTCCGGAAATGAGATAGGTTCTGTCAAAGGGATTCTGCAGTTCTGCCGGATTATTGACCGTTTCTTTCTTCGCCGGATTTGCGGCACAGGCGATCAGCACCGCAAGACAGAGGACCAGCGCGGTAACGGTGATCCATACTTTCGGCTTCTGCCAGCGGAGGACGTTTCTGATTCTTCCCTTCACGCCCGTTTCGCCGAATGCCAGCGGTGTGGGGGACGGAAATCTGCGGTTTGCGGCAAAGGACAGCAGGCTGGTGCTGTAGATCTTCCGGATGCCGTCGGACTGACCGAGTACCCATTCGTCGCACCGCATTTCCATGTCCCGTCCCATCAGTACAAACGCCAGCCAGCAGAGGGGATTGAACCAGTGCACGGTGAGAATGAGGAATGCCAGCGGTCGGACGATATGATCCAGACAGCGGATGTGGTACCGCTCGTGCATCAGGATGTAGTTCAGGGTTTCTTCTTCAAGGCGGTACGGAATGTAAATCTTCGGCTTCACAATTCCCAGAATAAACGGGGACTGCACTGACTCGCACTGCCATACATTGCCGGATAAAATCGTGGCGCGTCTGAGACGTACGTGTAGTATCACGCAGGACACGACGGCATAGATCAGCAGCAGCGCCATGCCGATGAGCCACAGGTACATCCCCACCGCTGTCCAGATCTGCATGGGATTGGCGCTGTATGTGGGCTGACCGGACAGATTATGGATCACGCCGTCCGGCATGGAACCGGTGATCAGGGTGTTTGCCGCCGGAATCCCCGTAGTCATCTTCGGCGTTTCCATCATGCCGATGTTCTCGGGGATGTAGGTGAGAACGTGCTCAGCAGGCCTCTGTGCCGCTGTCATATCGAAGGGCTTCAGAGAAAACAGGCTGAACACCGACTCAAAGGTTACGGGACAGCACAGACGGAATCCCACTACGCTCCACAGCAGGTAGGAATATCTGCGCGGTGCACGTTTCAGCATCAGCCGGATCAGCATGACCGCCAGAATGACGTAGCTTCCTGTGATGCTCATGTTGAGGACGGAAATAAAAACAGATATCAGCTGGTTTTCCATAATCACTCCCGATGCTCGTCGATGAGCCGCTTCAGTTCCGCCGCTTCCTTTTCCGTGATGGTTTTTCCGCCGAGAAATGCCGCAAGAAATCCCGGAAGTGAGCCTTCAAAGGTGCGCTCCACAAATCTCTCACTCTCGAATGCCTGCACGCTTTCCCGTGGGATCAGGGATGTGACCAGCGCATTTTCATTTTGTGCGAATCCTTTTTCGCATAATTTTTTCAGTACCGTGTAGGTGGTGGATTTCTTCCATCCCAGTTTTTCCAGTGACAGTTCCACCAGCTTACCCGATCCCATGGGCTCGTTGTCCCAGATCAGCGTCATGAATCGGTAGTCGCTGTCGCACAGTTTCAGTTCTTCCATGCTGTAATCTCCTTCTGTTGGTCTATACTCATCGACCTTATACATTAAGTCTATAACAATAGACCGGTTTTGTCAATAGACTTCACAGAATTGTAACAAAAAAAGATCCCGTTTCCGGAATCTTCGGTGTGAATTACTGCCACTCGCAGGAATCGATAATGCGGCAGGAGAAGCGGTCGACGATGAAATGGCGTTTATGCAGATCCGAGGTAAGAGCATAAAGCAGACGGTCATCGGGTGAGGAGATCAGCGGTTCACCGTGATGGGCATGAGCGGTAAAGGCAGGCACCGGTTCAGAAGTTTCGGTGAATTTCCCGGGTGTCCGCACTTTCTCCTCAAAGCTGTTCTCACGGCGTGTGAACTTCCCGGAGTTCATCAGCCTCCAGACGGAATAAACGGCCTGACTGTCCTCGGTGACTCTGGAATACTTCCGTTCATGGAGATGGATATACCGCATCGTTTCCGAAATCACCAGTTCTTCATAGGCAGCTTTATCCATGTTGGTACTCCTCCCTGAAAAACAAAACACCCTGTAAACTTACGCCTACAAGGTTATTTTTGACTGGAGACAACTGGAATCGAACCAGTGACCCCTTGCATGTCAAGCAAGTACTCTAACCAGCTGAGCTATGCCTCCGTTGCGAGTGTATTATATCATATTCACAAAGCAAATGCAATAGGTTTCAGAAAGTTTTTTGGATTATTTATAACAAATTTTGCACACTCTCATAACGAATTCCGGTTGACAGGATTCCGGGACGGTGCTATAATGAAGAAAAATCCATCACAGAGGTGATCTTATGGCACATATCTACACTTCCGCAGACCAGCTGATCGGGCACACTCCCCTGCTGGAGCTGACGGGAATTGAGAGAAAATACAATCTTTCCGCACGGATTCTTGCCAAGCTGGAATACTTCAATCCGGCGGGAAGCGTCAAGGACAGAGTGGCAAAATCCATGCTGGACGACTTTGAAGCACGGGGACTTCTGACAAAAGATTCCGTGATTATCGAGCCCACTTCCGGAAACACCGGCATCGGTCTGGCTTCCGTGGGAGCGGCGCGGGGATACCGGATCATCATCGTCATGCCCGACACCATGTCCGTGGAACGGCAGATTCTCATGAAGGCATACGGTGCGGAGCTGGTTCTCACCGACGGCAAACTGGGTATGACCGGTGCCATCGCCAAAGCGGAGGAACTGGCGAAGGAGATTCCCGGTGCGTTTGTTGCAGGACAGTTCACCAATCCCGCAAATCCCGCCGTTCACCGTGCCGCCACAGGTCCCGAAATCTGGGAAGATACCGATGGGGATGTGGATGCGTTCGTCTGCGGCGTCGGCACGGGCGGCACCATCACCGGCGTGGGTGAATATCTGAAATCCGTCAAGCCCGACGTGAAGATCATCGCCGTGGAACCGGCATCCTCCCCCTATCTCTCCGAAGGACGTGCAGGTGCCCACAAGATTCAGGGCATCGGCGCCGGATTTGTTCCCGAAGTTCTGAATACTTCTGTTTACGACGAGATCGTCCCCGTGGAAAACAATGACGCCATGGCTGCGGGGCGGATGCTTGGCGTGACCGAAGGTGTCCTCTGCGGCATTTCCTCCGGTGCGGCTCTGTGGGCTGCAATCGAGACGGCAAAACGCCCCGAGTATGCAGGCAGGACCATTGTGGTTCTTCTTCCCGATACCGGTGACCGTTATCTCTCCACCGAAATGTTCGCGGAATAATCAAAACTTAACAGAAACCGAAAGTTTTTCCCTCGATCCGGTAACTTGTCAGACAGTGCGCGGGGTGCTATAATAGCATCATAAGCTGCGCGGCTGATTAAACCGAATTGAGGGAATATTTTATGAAACTGAATTTTGCCGAAAAACTGCGTACTCTGCGCCGTGGTAAAAACCTGACCCAGGAACAGCTTGCCGATCTTCTGGCAGTGTCCGTGCAGACGGTGTCCCGTTGGGAGAATGAAATCACCTACCCCGATGTGGAGATGCTCCCCGTTCTTGCGGAGCTTTTTGAAACATCGGTGGATGCTCTGCTGGGCGTGACCGAAGCCCTGAAGGAACAGCAAATCTCCGGATTCTGGGAGAAGCTGAACCGCACGGAGTCATCCCGTGAACGGACCGACATTCTCCGTGAGGCTCACCGTGCATTTCCGCGGGATCTTACCTTTTCCGCCCGTCTCTGCAGCTCCATCCTGTACAGCGATGCGCCCGTAAGTAATCCCGAAGCCCTTCACGAAATGCGGACTCTTGCCGATGATGTTCTTGTCAATGCATCCGATGTATACCTCAGAGAAGAGGTGATCCACGCGCTGGTGTGTGCAGAGGATGAGGAACGTACGGAAGCACTTCTTGCAAAGTATGCGTCAGGAGAGAGCATGACACGCTCCTCCCTTCTGCGATACCGTTACGGCTACCGGAAGGAGTTTGATAAGGAACGGTATCTGTCTCAGCAGGAAACCGCACAGGCGCTTTCTGACCACCTGCTGGGAGGTCTGACCGATCCGTCCGATAATCCGGATGAGAAAATTGCCGCATACCGCACTGCTATTGCCATGATCGACACGCTGACCGGGTGCACGAATCCTAATCCCGTGTCCGGTGACGGTGTTCCCGATCTGTGGTGCGGCGTGAGAATCCATCTTGGCAACCGCATGGCTGCCTGGTATGCTCAGAAGAACGACCGGGAAACCGT
Organism: Clostridia bacterium; assembly: GCA_017407225.1. Lineage (GTDB taxonomy): Bacteria > Bacillota > Clostridia > Oscillospirales > CAG-272 > UMGS1696. The sequence goes on from JAFQWY010000239.1 coordinate 15,871, forward strand.
GTATGAAATACTCGAGGACAATGTGTCATTTTTCGAGAAAGTATGCACGATGGACAAAGGAACGGTTCTGACCTTCCGTACGCCGGGGCTGTCTTCGTTGGTCTGTGAGGTGGATTATGACTTCACAACACAGCCCAACTGCGATGCGGATTATGGAAAGCGGCTGTACAAGACCCTGTATTTCAATCCCGTGAATCCGCCCATCAAGACTCACAGCAATGCCTTCTTCCCTACCCCCTACACCTGGGCGCTGACTGACCGGGAATGCTGGAGTGAATTTGACGGTATGCGTGACGAACCGCGGTTTCAGGCACTGGCAGACCGAATGACTTCCGCTATACAGTGGAGAAATGCCGAATAAAGAAAAATCCGCAGTATGTTCTGTACTGCGGATTTGTATTTGACTGAATTATTCTTCGATCCAAACAACTTCTTCGTTGGGCTGGAATTCGTAGGAGAATACGATCTTCTGGCCTTCGAGAACAGCGTTGGTGCCTGCACGGCCGGACTGGGGCTTAACACCGTCAGCGGTGTATTCCCAGAAACCGATGCCTTCTACGCCGTCATCATTGGTGGTGGGGCCAACGGGATAGGAGATGCCGTCGAAGGAGATGGAAGTAAGGCTGTTGCCTGCATCGTCAACTTCGTAGGGGATTTTGAGAATGAAGAATGCTTCGGTTGCTGCCTGCAGAACGGTCGGGGGAGCGTCTACAGTACCCTCAACCTGGTATTCGTAACCGTCGAGGTACAGTTCACCGTCGATCATAACGGAAATGGTGCAGTTAATCTTAACCTTTTCGGACTTGGAGCAGGATACTGCACACAGAGCCAGCATGATGATTGCCATTGCGAGAGCGGCTACTCTGATCTTTTTCATTTTATAACCTCCAAAATGTGATTTATAAGACCATCTCAATTATACATGAGTAAGGTACAAAAGTCAATACTTTTTCGGAGATATTTTTGACTAAATTAACAAATTCATGAAATAGCAATATACAAAACTCAGAATCTGACCGGTTTCGGCAAGAAGAAGCACCAGTTTGGCCAAAAGAAATCCTTTTCTCATGATGACAAGAATAGCTCCGATGCAGAGTATTGACAGAATCAGCAGGATTCCCGAAAACAAAGTCAGTCTTGTACAGAAGTAAACCGCGTACCAGCACAGCATGAGAACATACGCCGCACCGCACAGGGCAAGAAGAACTCCGCCATGACTCTTCGGGCACAATGAACCTTCGCTCAATAGAATGCATGCCATCAGAACGCC
>JAFQWY010000240.1 GCA_017407225.1 Clostridia bacterium
ACCTGACTCTGCAGAACCCGCAGCCGAAGTCCCTGGGCAAGTACGGCAGGATGCGCCGGGAATACCTGAAGAATCACCGTCCGATCCTGTACAACAGATTGATCCTGTCGGAGAAGCTGTACTCCCACCTGACAGAGATCGATACGACAGCGAACAGCAGACTGGAACAGATGATGGACGAGCTGGCCAAAGCGAACGGCGTGACCGAACAGATGAAGACACAGAACCCGATGCTGTGGGTACAGACAATGAACAACCTGAAATCCCAGGCGGAGGAAACGATTTTGACGGAGCTGATTTACAGCTAACCCCACAGGAACCCTTCGGCAGAGGAAACCAGCTCAGCCTGTTTGACCTGATCCCTACCGAAGCGGAACAAATTGAATCCATAGACAAAGCGGAGAGCGTACCTTTAACGCCCTTCGCTTTTTCCTTTTCGCAGGAGGAAATCGACACCGTTCTGCGGATCGGCAGCAACACGGACGACCACCGGAAACGCATTGTGGCAGAATTCATGAAGCAGAAATCCCTCGATGAAAATGCAGATTTTCTCAAAGAGATGTATCACGGCGGTAACGGCTTTATCGTGGACAACCGGGACATCTGTGCCTGGTATGCCGATGATGGTATCCATCTGACACAGGGGCGGTCTGCAAGATATACAACCTTTGCCAAGGTGATGGACTGGGAAGAAGCAGCCGAACGTGTGGGGCAGATGCTGGATTCCGGAACCTTTGCATCGAACGTGGAACTGGCGGAGGCGGTATCCTATACCCAGCATCTTCTTGCTGTTGATATATGGAATCTGCATTCCTATTTTTCGGAGGAAGCGCACGGTAAATACTACAGCAGCGTTATGTTTGACGGAACCTACCCGGACTCTGTAGATAGAATCACAGAAATGCTTGCCGACCCGTTCATGCGGGACGTGATTGCAGAGGAAACCGCAAGACTGGCCGGGGACTACGCCCAGAACCGTGACCTGCTCCGGTTTCATCATGCCAGACCGGATTATCTGGCGGTGCAAATCCGGGAACTGGGAGATATGACCTATGAATACGCAACCGAACTTACAGAATTTCCGGCGGTGCGGCAGTTTATCACGGAGGATGAAATAGCCGAATCCTTCATCCGTCATGGAAGCGGTGTGTATAACGGAAAGCACCGGATTTATGATTATCTCATCGGAAACCACACAGATAAAGAGAAGATTGACTTTCTGAAAAATGAGTACGGTACCGGTGGTCATTCTCATGCCTTATCCGGTTCCACAGGAAGCTGGGAGGATCATGACAGCAAGGGGATCCGGCTGAAGAAGTCCGGCTGTGCCGATGTGGAAATGTCGTGGGCGAATGTGCTGAAGCGGCTGAACGAACTGATTCAAAAAGACCGGTATCTGTCTCAGGATGAAAAGAACGCCAGAAAAGCCCACTTTGATGCTGAAAAAGTATATTCCCCCATCAAAGCGGAGCATCCGGATGATATTGTTCTGTACCAGTTTGGATCTGCCTATGAGATGTACGGTGAAGATGCGAAGAAAGCCGGTGAGCTGCTGAACCGGTATGTTTTTGAACGTGACCTACCCGGTATCGGTGTAGTAGATATGTGTAATGTCGATACCAAACGGTTGGATGAAACCGTGGAGAAACTGCGGGACAGGTATGATGTAACGGTTATCACACTTGACCGGGACAGCGGTGAATGGCGTAATTATACCATGCTGTCCGTCGATCATGAAGCAGAAAAGGCGATTGATGCCTATGAAGCGGAATTTGGTGCGGACGGGTATCGTGCTTTTCCG
>JAFQWY010000241.1 GCA_017407225.1 Clostridia bacterium
CGCATTTTCGAATTGATCTGATGCCCGGCGCCGGGCGTGCGCCAAAGAGGATCGGTCGCGATCCTCTTTGGGATCTCCACGACCCACGAGGGGCTTTGCCCCTATGGGGAACCCCAGCCTGCGGCGCCATACCCGTGCAGTGGTAAGGTAGAGCGATCTTCCTTCCGTGTTAACGACACTGAACTATATCCCTAACTTACAGGCGCTTTCTGCGAAAGCGACGGCAGCGAGACGAAATCCCAGCGGGCTTTGACAGAACGAAAAGAGCGCAATCTCCTCAAACCCTAACCTATCCCTCAAACCAAAGCCTCGCGCAAAGCGCGTCCCTTAGGGAAACAACAAAGTGATACCTCACATTCGGGCACTGATGAACGATTACAGTTACACAAGCGAACGACTGTGAGCGAACCGTAGAAAAGAGCCTGGATTCACAAGGATCCGGCTCCGGAGGATCCTTGTGCGCACGCCCGCGCAGGGCAATAAAATCCAATCGAAAAGGCGGAGCCTTTTCTACCCATCCAATCCAAACGATAAGTTTAAGCCAACGAAAAACAGCATAAACCGTAAATTCAGAACAAAAATACTACATCACGAAAGTTTATACTATGGCAAAGAAGAAAGATTCCAAAACCCCCGCTTACAATAACCAGTCCATTACCTCCCTCAAGGGTGCCGATCGGGTGCGGAAGCGTCCCGCCGTCATCTTCGGATCCGACGGTCTGGAGGGCTGCGAACATTCCGTGTTCGAAATCCTCTCCAACGCCGTGGACGAGGCAAGGGAAGGCTTCGGTTCCGTCATCAATATCACAGCCTTCAACGATCACTCCATTGAAGTGGAGGACTTCGGACGGGGCGTGCCGCTTGGATGGAACGAAGGCGAGCAGAGATGGAACTGGGAACTGGTCTACTCCGAGTTGTATGCCGGCGGCAAGTATGACAATAACTCCGAGGATTCCGCTTACGAATTCTCTCTGGGGCTCAACGGCCTCGGCGCCTGCGCGACCCAGTATTCCAGTGAATTCTTCAAGGTAAAATCCTACGACGGCGTGAATCTGTCGGAGATTTCCTTTGAAAAGGGCGAAGCGGTTACCGAGCTGAACGTGCGCCCCCTGGAAAAGAAGGAACGCCGCACCGGTACCGTTATCCGCTGGCGCCCCGATCTGCAGGTGTTCACCGATATTGATATCCCGAAAGAATACTTCACCGATATGCTCAAGCGGCAGGCGGTGGTCAATCCCGGCATCCGGTTCGTCTTCAGGTGGCAGAACCCCGACGGATCCTTCGAGGACGCGGAATTCTTCTACGAAAACGGCATCACGGACTATATCGCCGAGATAGCAGGCACCACGGCGGAGACCAAAATCGCACAGTTCCATCTGGATACCAAGGGACGCGACAGAGAGGACATGAAGGACTACAAGCTGACCGCCGATGTGGCGTTTACGGTGTCCAAGACCATCCACGTCATCGAGCATTACCACAACTCCAGCTGGCTGGAACACGGCGGATCCCCCGACAAGGCGGTTCGGCTGGCGTTTACGTCCGCGGTGGACAAACGTCTGAAGGCCACGGGCAAGTACAACAAGAACGAATCCAAGATCACCTTCGCGGATATCGAGGACTGCCTTGTGCTGGTGACCAACAGCTTCTCCACCCGGCCGAGCTACGCCAACCAGACCAAGAAGGCTATTACCAATACCTTCATCGCCGAGGCCATGAACGAGTTCCTCAAGCAGCAGCTGGAATACTTCTTCGCGGAAAATCCCGTGGATGCGGACCGGCTGTGCTCCCAGGTTCTGGTGAACAAGCGCTCCCGGGAACAGGCAGAATCCACCCGTCTTGATCTGAAGAAGAAGCTGGGAACCACCATGGATGTGGCTCACCGGGTTGAAAAATTCGTGTCCTGCCGATCCAGGGATCCCGAACTGCGAGAGGTCTACATCGTGGAAGGCGACTCCGCGATGACGGTTGTAAAGCTGGCAAGAGACGCCAATTTCCAGGCGATCATCCCGGTACGCGGCAAGACTTTGAACTGCCTCAAGGCATCCTACGACCGGATTTTCAAGAGCGATATCATTCTCGACCTGCTCCGCGTCATCGGATGCGGCGTGGAGATCAAGACAAAGCACAAGTCCGACATGGTGCCCTTCGATATCAATAACCTGAAATGGGCGAAGATCATCATCTGTACCGATGCGGACGAGGACGGATTCCAGATCCGCACCCTGCTTCTGACCCTGTTCTACCGGCTCCTGCCCACACTCATCAAGGAAGGCAGAATCTATATCGCCGAATCCCCCCTGTACGAGATCACGCCCGCCAAGGGGGAAACGGAGTACGCCTACAATGAGTTTGACAAAGCGGAAATCACAAAGCGCCTGGAGAGCGAGGGCATGAAGTATACCCTGCAGAGATCCAAGGGTCTGGGTGAAAATACCGCGGACATGATGTCCAAGACCACGATGAATCCCGCAACGCGCCGTCTGATTCGGGTAACTCCCGCAGATGCGGCGGCCACGGCCCATATGTTCGACATCATGCTGGGCGACGATCTGGAAGGACGGAAGAAATTCATCGCCGAACACGGACACGAATATCTGAAGGATGCGGATCTGTGAGCGCCTTCGGCTAAGATAAGAGATAAGATTGAATAGAGAATAGATAAAAACTAACTTTATGTCAGCCAGTGCCCCGTGAAGTCACATCCCGCCGCCCGCCCACTTTCGCAGAAAGTGACTGAACTGCACGCGGAAATTGAGAGCCATAATCCCTAAAGGAGGATCGCTCTACTTTTCAACTGCACGGGTATGGCACCTGCGGTGGGGAGTCCCGAGGGGAAAGCTCGGGTGCCGGGATTCACAAGGGCTCGGCATGAGAGTCCTTGTGCGCCCTCCGCGCAGGAGAGAAAATAGAATCTGAAAATGCGTATGCATTTTCTGCTTATTCAATCAAACGTGATGTCTGAACACATCCAACAACGCAAAAAGAGCCTTATTCTCACATAAAAAACGTGAGATAAGGCTCTTTTTCTCATTCTGCGTTAAGCAAGCTTAATTCTGATCACGTTCCAGCTGTGCTTGCCGAGGGTTGCGGTGAGGACGCCGTTTTCGATCTTGGCATCTCCGCCTGCTTCGGGAACCACGTTGTCCGGATTGTCGGCAGTGTTGATGGCCTTCATGTCATCGTTGGTCATGAAGAGCTGTTCGATGACGGAGTCGGCACCGAACGCGGAAAGGTCGCATTCAACGGTGAGGTCTTCGTCCAGGCTGCGGTTGACCGCAAATACGGTAATCTCGCCGTCGTTCTTCACGCAGCAGGTTTCCAGATAGGGAACATCCTTGATGCGGCGGGTTTCGTAGGTGGGAGATTCGATGCGGGCATCCAGAACGGTACCTCTGCCGTACTGGGAAGCGTGCATGAAGGGATAGAAAATGGTCTGAGCCCAGCATCTGCCGCCGTTTTCGTTGTTTTCGGTCATGATGGGAGCGATTACGTTGACCAGCTGAGCGAGGCACGCCATCTTGACGCGGTCGCAGTGCTTCAGGAGGGTCATCAGGAGGCATCCGACCACGAGAGCATCTTCGAAGTTGTAGATATCTTCCAGCTGCGGCGGAGCAACGGACCACTTTTCGAAGGGGATGCCGTGGGAGTGGAACCATACATTCCATTCATCGAAGGAGAGATACATGGTCTTTCTTGATCTCTTGATCTTCTTGATGTAGTCGCAGATTGCGGTAACGGTGCGGATGAAGGAATCCATTTCCAGGGAGCAGGCAAGGAATCCGGGGGTATCGTTTTCGGGGTTGCCGTAGTAGTTGTGGAGGGAGAGGTAATCCACGTGGTCGTAGACGTGACGGAGGACTTCCGCTTCCCAGTCGCCGCACATGCCCACGTTGGAGGAACCGCAGGCTACCAGCTCGATAGAGGGGGCGGTCCACTTCATGAGCTTTGCGGCTTCGGCTGCGATACGTCCGTATTCGGTCGCGGTCTTTGCACCCATCTGCCAGGGTCCGTCCATTTCGTTGCCGAGACACCATACCTTGATGCCGAAAGGTTCTTCAAAACCGTTGGCGCGGCGTCTGTCGGAGTATTCGGTTCCGCCGGGATGGTTGCAGTATTCAACGAGCTGGCGCGCTTCTTCGGGACCTCTGGTGCCCAGGTTGACGGCCATCATGACCTGGGAATCGGCCTTTTTGCACCAGGACTGGAATTCGTCGATGCCCACTTCGTTGGTTTCGGTGGTGCCCCATGCCAGTTCAAGGCGGCGGGGTCTTTTGGACTTGTCCCCTGTGCCGTCTTCCCACTTATAACCGGATACGAAGTTGCCGCCGGGATAGCGCACGATCGGCACGCCCAGCTTCTTTACCATATCCAGCACGTCGCCGCGGAAGCCTTCTTCGTCAGCGGTGGGGTGACCGGGTTCGTAGATACCGTGGTACACGGCGCGTCCCAGATGCTCGATGAACGAACCGAAGATGCGGGGATCGACGTCACCCACGGTAAACGCGGGATGGACTGTGATTTTTGCTTTCATGGTGGTGTTCTCCTGTGGTTTTATTTTTTTTATAGTTTTTTTGTTTGTTTGGGTTAAACTTATCGTTTGGATTTAATGGGTAGAAAAGGCTCCGCCTTTTCGATTGGATTTTATGCCCTGCGCGGGCGGGCGCACAAGAGGATCGGTCGCGATCCTCTTGTGAATCTCCACGATTCGAGGGGTTCCCCCTCAAAACTCCCCTTGTCGGTTCGCTCACAGTCGTTCGCTTGTGATCTGGAGTTACAACTGCATCTTCGACCGTGAGGTATTCGTCTTCGACGAAACCTGCATCACTTTATTGCTTCCTTAAGGAACGCGCTTTGCGCGAGGCTTTAGACGTTAGGATAGGCTACGATATGGGGGAATTGCAGTTTCTTCCTGCTGTCAGTGCCCGATTGGGCTTCGTCTCGCTGCCGCAGGCTGAGAGTTAGGGATATAATTCAGTGTCGGCAGACCTAAAGGAAGGTAACGCTACCTTTCAACTGCACGGGTATGGCGCCGCAGGCTGGGGTTCCCCATAGGGGCAAAGCCCCTCGTGGGTCGTGGAGATCCCAAAGAGGATCGCGACCGATCCTCTTTGGCGCACGCCCGGCGCCGGGCATCAGATCAATTCGAAAATGCG
>JAFQWY010000242.1 GCA_017407225.1 Clostridia bacterium
AACGGGGTCTTTCCTGCTGCGCTCACCGGATTTTGCATACGGACAATTCAAGTAAACGCTGATTTAAGGTAATTTTTCAGCGTTAACTTGAAACATCATTCAGAAAAGGAGTATCACCATGGCAAAGAAAATCGTCTTTATCGGCTCCGGAAGCCTTGTCTTCACCCGGAACCTGGTTCGTGACCTTCTGACCTTCGACGCTTTCCGTGATGCGGAGATTGCGCTGGTGGACATCAACGAAACCAATCTGGCTTTGTCCAAAAAGGCCGTTGACGGCATCGTGAACCGTGGAAATTACCCCGCAAAAGTCACCGCCACCACCGACCGGCGTGAAGTTCTGGCTAATGCGGACGGCGTTGTCACCACCATCGCTGTGGGTACCAACCGTGATTTCTACAACGATGTGGCGATCCCCTCCTCCTACGGTCTATCCATCAATGTGGGCGACACCCGCGGTCCTTCCGCAATTTTCCGGTTCCTCCGCACCCTGCCGCAGATGCTGGACATTCTTCACGACATGGAAGAGCTGTGTCCCGGCGCTATCTGGCTCAACTACACCAATCCCATGGCAATGCTGTGCCGTGCGCTTCAGGGATCCACGGACAAAATCACCATCAGCGGTCTCTGCCACTCCGTACAGGGCACCGCATCCATGCTCTGCCGCTTCATCGGTGCGCCGGAAAATGAAGTCACCTACACCTGCGCCGGCATCAACCATCAGGCACACTACATCAAATTCAACTGGAAGGGTCAGGATGCCATTCCGCTGATCCGCAAGGCAATTCTCGAACGTCCCGAAGTCTACAACGAAGAACAGGTGCGGAATGAAATGTTCCTCCATCTGGGATACTACGTCACCGAATCCAGCGGACATAACAGTGAATACGTCTGGTGGTTCCGCAAGCGTCCCGATCTGCTGGAAAAGTACTGCACACACGGCACCGGCTGGAACCCCGGACTCGACTGCATGACATGGAAGTCCAAGTCCGTTGACGAAACCACCGAAGAACGCCACATCCGCGAATTCGGCAAGTTCGATCCGGACAACTTCCCCCTGAACCGCGGTCACGAATATGCCGCGTACATCTTCAACGCCATCTTCGGCGACAACGAGATGTTCCACTTCAACGGCAACGTCCGCAACTTCGGTCTTATCGACAATCTCCCCTGCGGCTGCTGCGTGGAAGTGCCGGTTCTGGCATCCAAGCGCGGTCTGGAGCCCATCCATGTAGGCGCACTGCCGCCCCAGCTTGCGGTTCTGAACAATCTGTCCGCATCCTGCGAGGAGCTTGCCGTGGAAGGTGCCCTCGAAGGCGATCCCAAAAAGATCTATCACGCCTGCCTGTACGACCCGCTGACCGCCACCGCCTGCTCCATGGCAGAAGTGGAGGAAATGGTGCAGAAGCTGTTTGAAGCAAACCGTGACTGGCTGAGAGGCTTCAAGCATTTCAACTGAACACAGCAAAAAACGTCCGATCCGTCACGTTTCCATGACGCCGATCGGGCGTTTTTCCATTATGATACTTCCGGGCGGATTTCCACCATGACAATCTCCGGCGGATTGAAAATCCTCGGCAGATCGTCGATCATCAGACCCCGGCTGACGATCATGTGTCCGCCGTCAAGGTCGTAGAGTCCCCCGGCGTATTTCGGCAGCCACCCCTGATTCGGGGCATACAGTCCGTTGAGCAGCAGGGGAATCCGCACCTGTCCCCCATGGGCGTGTCCCGACAGAGTCAGCTCAAATCCTGCCTGTACGCAGGTTCTGGCAAACTCCGGACGGTGAGCCAGGAGAATATCGAAAGCTTTTCCGCCCGTTTCAAACTGCAACAGCGCATCCATGTAAGCAAGGGTATCCTCGTAGAACAAGGGATCCGCCACGCCGGACAGCCGGATTCCGTCGCCCAGATCCGCCTGCCTGTCGGAGAGAATCACGGCACCGTGTTCTTCAAAGAGCAGATTCACATCTCCCCACTCCACCCATCTCTCGTGATTTCCGGTCACATAGTACAGGGGCAGATCCGGCTCCGTGGACTTCAGCCGTTCCAGCAGCATGGCCGTGCCGTCAAATCCCCGCACATCGTCGGCGATATCCCCCACAAGGAATACCGCTTCCGGCTTCTCTGCAAGGATTTTTTCAGCAAGCTCCCCCTGGTTTTCGCCATACACCGTGGAATGCAGGTCGGTAATCAGCACAAATCTGTGCTCCCGGCTCACCGCATCCGTCTTCAGCGTGTACCGCCGCACCGCGATTCCGTCGTACAGAGCAAGACGCACCAGCAGAAACAGCACGGCACAGATCAGTAAAAATTTCAGAAATCCGCCGGATTTTTTCGCGTTTTTCCGGGTCATTTCCGTCCTGTCAGCTCGATGGCGTATTTCTGGGCTTCCAGACACAGCCGCGCCGCCGCAAATGCATGGGACTGGGTCATGGCGGTTTCGGTACGCTCGATGGAATCCCGGATCAGCGCGGTGAAATAGGGGAATCCGGTCGTGCCGCGTGCATCAATGACAAACTCTCCGTCGGCGTTGGTCAGGTACAGCTTGTTGCCGCCGCCCACGGTGATATCCACGTTCTTCCGCATCTCGATAAAACCTTCCGTACCTTCCAGATAGCACCGCCCGTCACCCCAGGATTTCAGTCCGTCGGGAGTGTACCAGTCCACGCGGTGGTATCCGGTCACGCCGTTTGCCGCCGTCAGGTGCATCTCGCCGAAGTCATCCAGCTCGGGATATTCCGGATACTTGAAGTTACCGATAGCGGAGTGGGTCACCCGTGCATCGTCGCATCCGCTGTAGTACAGGAACTGCTCCGCCTGATGGCTGCCGATGTCGCAGAGAATTCCGCCGTATTTTTCCCGCTCGAAGAACCATCCCGGACGGGTGGGCAGTCCGATTCTGTGGGGACCGGTGCCGATGAGGTTCACTGCCCTGCCGATGAATCCCGCCTCCAGCAGATATCCCGCCAGAATGGAGCATTCACTCTGAAGCCGCTCGGAGTAGAAGACAAAATACTTCCGTCCGGTTTCCGCGCAGACCTTTTCCGCTTCATGAAGCTGTTCCAGGGTGGTAAAGGGCGCCTTGTCCACGAAGTAGTCCCGTCCGTGGCGCATGACGTCGCATCCGAGGGGACCTCTTTCATTGGGAATCCCGGCAGACGCCACCAGCTTTACCCGGTCATCCCCGTAGATCCGGCGGATATCGTCCACGACGACGGCACCGTGCTTTGCCGCCAGAGCCTCCGCCTTTTTCATATCCCGGTCGTACACATACAGGAGAGTTGCTCCTGCTTCGATGAGGGATGAGCACATACTGTTGATATGTCCGTGATCCAGTCCCACGGCTGCGAATCCGTAGTCCGTGTCAAGCCTCACCGGCTTTCTGATATTCCTGATAAAATCCTGCAGATTTGTCATGTCTTCCTCCGATGCATTCCGAATTCTTTTCTACAGTATATACCTCACGTCCCGGAAAAATCCACCGGAGAGATGTAAATTTATTGACAGAGTGCCTGCGCCGTGGTAAAATCAATACATAATTCCCATCCGCCGGAGGTTTCAGATGGATATCAGACTGCGCGGGCTTGAGATGAAAGCCTTTTTTGACCGAAAAACCGAGGGATATGACGACGTACATATCGCCTTCATGGGAAGCAAAACCGCTCTGACCGATGCGCTGAAGGAAATGTACGCTCCCGGAACACCCATAAAGGTACTGGATCTGGGCGCGGGAACGGGACTGGAGCTGATTCCCCTGTTTGAGGCATACCCGGAGGCATCCGTCACCGCCGCCGATATCAGCGAGGATATGCTCTCCGCTCTCATGCACCGTCCCTTCGCCGACCGGGTCACCTGTGTCATCGGGGATTTCTTCGAGACGGATCCGGGGTGCGACTACGATGCCGTCATCTCCACCTCCGCCCTGCATCATTTTCCGCCGGAGGACAAAGTGACGCTGTACCGGAAGGTATTTGCCGCCATGAAGCCGGGAGCTGTCTTTCTCAATGCGGACAAATGCGCGGACAACGCCGAAGAACAGCGTCTCTGTCTTGAGGAATATGCGGAGAATCCGGAGAAATACGCCCATATGGACACCCCGCTGACCGTGGAATGCGAATGCGATGTGCTGAGACAAGCGGGGTTTGATGGAAAAGAGGTGCGTCCCCTGCCCAATGCAAAATACAATCTCTTCACCGCCGTGAAGCCCGAATGAAAAACGAACCGTATGTCCTCGTGGGATGTACGGTTCATTCTTTATAAGCACTGACCCGGTCATTCGTCCCGGATCATCTTCATTTCTATCAGAATCTGCGCCGCCGCTTCTTCGGGAGTCATATCCCCCGCCGCGCAGGATTCCATCAATGCATACACATCCATGGCATATGCAGAGGTGGGATAAGCGCGGATTCCGGTGCAGTCCTCCCGGGAGTCCATGAGCTGATGCCCGCCGGCCGAACACAGCTCCGCCAATCCTACAGGCATCCGGTCAGCAGGATCAGCATCGCCAGCGCGGTACTGCAGATTCTGTATTTCATAATCCCTCCTGTGTATCGTGTTTTCTCAGCGTTTATCTGCTTTTGCATACAATACGGTTACAGTATACCACACACTCCTGATATTGTCAAGTGCATACATCATATCCGAAAAAACACCGCAGGATGCGTGAAGCCCACGTCCCCTGCGGTATTGCTGTTTATTCAGGTTTTCGTGCAAAATACACCGTCACCGTGTCGTCGAATACGATCCGGTCATCGGCTTCCACACGGCGCAGCGCAGTCCGTCGAAGAACAGCTGCCGCTCCGGCTCCGGAAGAACCAGGTGGTCGCAGTGGGTGCCGCACATATTCACGTACTCCTCTGCGTTAAAGATCCGCTGACTCCTGAACGTCCGGCATTCCCATCCGGTGTAGCCGTAATTCAGGCAGTTTTCATACCGGAATCCCCGGTAGTATTCTTCCGTGGGATGGAAATAGGCGGAATACACCTGCTGGATTTTCTCAAACAGCGCAGGATTGGGAGTGCGGTAATCCCCGTAGATCTTCATCATGGCGAGAACGCCGCCCGGCTTCAGCAGATCGTAAGTCTTGCTGAAAGCGATATCCTCCGGAATCCACTGGATGGTCGCCGCCGAGTAGATCAGATCGAACTTCTCCCCGCCGAAATCGTGGGTGATGAAATCGTCGTTCACCAGACGGAAATTGGTTCGGGCACCGTATTTCTCCCGCATCTTCGCAGCCAGATTCTCTCCCAGCTCGATAGCGAGATAATCGCATCCCGTGTCAAGAATGGGATCCGTCGCCTGACCGGTACCGGGGCCAAGCTCCAGCACCTGCGTCCCGGGCTTCACCGATGCCGCTTCTATGATGGCATCAAAGGCTTCACGGCAGTATCGGGGGCGGTACCGGTCGAACTTCTCAGGTATGGTATCAAAAATACGCCTGAATTCCATGTCATTCTCCGATAGTTTCAGACCAGTAGTGACCGATAGCTGAGATGAGCTTCAGCGCCTCGGTGTGCACAGCCTTGGGGTATGCGGAGAAAATCCGGAAGGTCTCAAAAGCAAGCACGCCCTTGTAGCCGGCTTCCTTCAATCCTTCCACGAAGCCTTCCCAGTCGCATACATGGCTGGATCCGGTTGCCAGATAGGAATAGGGGATCATGTGCAGGTCTTCCAGACCGTTGTTGTCGTGAATGTGCAGAATGGTCAGGCGGCCGCCCAGCTCCTTCACATATTCTTTGATATTCCGGTTAGTGAGGTTTGCGTGACCCACATCCAGACAGAATCCGAAGTAATCCCCGCCGGCTTCCCCGTTGAGTTCATCGATCATGCGGCAGGCATCGGCGGCATTGGAAAGTCTTCCTTCAATGATCCGGTTGGGACGGCGGGAGAAGATGTTTTCCAGGCAGATCTTCACGCCTCTGTACTTTTTGATCAGGGGAATCAGGTTCCGGTACAGCTCCATGTTGGTGTCCCACTCCTTCTCCTTCGTGGAGCGGCTGACGGGATGCACCACCACGGCGGGACAATGGATGTATTCGCACACCGCGAAGCACTTATCCAGCGCCATGCGGATGTAATCGTTGACTTCATCCTTTTCCTTGAACCACACCGGGAAGGGCGCGTGCATCTGTGCGATGGCAACGCCTGTGGCTTCCGATGCTTCCTTCAGGGGCGTGAAGAATTCCAGTATTTCCTCGGTGCTCCTGTCAAAGAAGGTGGGCATCAGACCTTCCTTGTCCAGCTTTCCCGTGTTCAGGTAGTGGTCGATATTGAAATCCGTCGCTTCAAATCCGCAGGACTTGATGTACTCGAAGGATTTCATGGGTTCGTTTTTGTCATACCAGCCCGCAGACTGTACGCCGACTTTCAGCATGGTGAGTCCTCCCGTGTGTTAAGTTGAATATTTAGTTCAAGGATTCCTTGGCAGTATTGAGCGAGGCAATAAGAATTCTGCGAATTGTTCCGCACTGACAGTAAAGTTCCTTCGCAGTGTCCCGGTCTATCAGCTCGGATTTTACGAACAATTCAAGCCAATATTCCGTTTCGTAACATTCTTTTAATGCTATTTGCAATTTTGCGATAAAATCGGCTTTTCCATGAGCATAATTTGCCTCGTGAATATTGGCACCTATAGATGTTGAAGATCTCTCCAATTGATTCACGAGAGAATAATGACCTTTTATGCCATCGCACAGCCTGATAACCTTTACAGCAAAATCGGTTGACAGATCCCGCAGTTTTGATTCCGCCACAATAACACCGCCTTCCCTGACTTTATTATAACGCAGATCCTTTGCGTTTTCAAGTGAAATATCCGGCTTCGCCGAATGTGAAATAATTCCCTGCGGGAATTGTGAAATAGCTCACGTTGTTCGCTGTGAAATGAAATTTGCCTCCTAACGCGCGAAGCAAATTTCACATGGCAAAGCCATATTTCACGCTCCGAAGGAGTATTTCACTTGCCGCAGGCAAATTTCACTAAAAAAAGCCACTTGCATAAGCAAATGGCTTTTTTCCTACAGGGGCACTAAGACTCGAACTCAGGACACGTGGTTTTGGAGACCACTGCTCTACCAACTGAGCTATACCCCTGTGTGACGGGTATTATTATAGCACACTCTTTTTGAAAATGCAATACCTTTTTCAAAAAAAGTTGAAGTTTTTTCGATATTTTTTGAAGTTATTTTCACGGATACCGCTGCCTGCAGTCGGTTTCCCCGGCAATGTAGTCCAGACTGACCCCGTAAAACCGGGCAAGCAGAATCAGGTGGCGCAGGGGCATCTCGTTGGTTCCCTTTTCGTAGCGGGAATACACCTGACGGGTAGTATGCAGATATTCTGCAATCTTGGCCTGTTTCAGATCGTTGTCCTCACGCAGATCCCTGATTCTTTCCCGATATGTTTTCATGTTATCCTCCGAATTCGATGTACTGTGCTCTTATTTTAGCACATATCGCAAAAAAATCAGAATTATTCACCTGATGTGGTGTATGAAAAATTCTCAATCCCTTATATCCCGAAAAAATCCATAAAAATCTCCACAGACCCCTTGCAAAACCTGTGCAGGATGTGGTATGATGAAGAAAAACATCATCAAAGGAGATTTCTATGGAAACCATTCACATCAGCGCTGACTTTACCGCCGCCCTCGGTAAGATCAAGCCCATGCACAGCGTCAACAACGGTCCCGCATCCCTCCGCGGCTCTTCCAACGCCCGTTACTTCACCGATGCGGCCATCCCCTTCGCACGCACCCATGACGCCAACTTCGCTCCCCAGTACGGCGCTCCCCACACCGTGGATATCATCTCCATTTTCCCGGACTTTGATGCTGACGAAAACGATCCCGCGTCCTATGACTTCCATCTGACCGACGAATACATGGAAAAGATCATGGGTGTGGGCTCCCGGGTATTCTACCGTCTGGGCAACAAAATCGAGCATGAATCCAAGCGGTACGGCGCGCTTCCGCCAAAGGATTTTCACAAATGGGCACGAATCTGCGAACACATCATCCGCCACATGAACGAAGGATGGGCAGACGGACACCACTACGGCATCACCTACTGGGAAATCTGGAACGAGCCGGATCTCCATCCCCAGTGCTGGGACGGGCCCAACGAGCTGTTCTTCGAGCTGTACGAAATCGCCGCACGGCATCTGAAATCCTGCTTTCCGGATCTGAAGATCGGCGGACCGGCGGTAACTTCCGTGAACAACAAGGGATTCCTGATTCCCTTCTTCGATTACATCACCCGGGACAAGGAGAATCCCGTACCCATGGATTTCTTCTCCTTCCATCGGTACACCACCACTCCCGAGGATCTGGCAAAGCACGCCGATGAAGCACGCCGTCTCTGCGACGAATACGGCTACACCGAAGCGGAAACCATCCTCAACGAGTGGAATTATGTGAAGAACTGGCAGCCCAGAGAAGATATGCTCTACTCCTACCGCACCATTCCCTCCCTCAAGGGATCTGCGTTCATCCTTTCCTGCATGATCGCCTGCCAGCACAGCACCCTCGATCACCTCATGTACTACGATGCACGGATCAACACCGGCTGGAACGGTCTGTTCGATCCCCTCTCCCAGGAACCGCTGAGACCCTACCACACCCTCTGGGACTACGCACAGCTGTACAAGCTGGGTACGGAGGTAAAGGCTGTCTCCGACTGTCCCGATGTGAAGACCGCCGCCGCTGTCAGTGAGGACGGAAAGACCGCCGCCATCCTGCTGTGCTACTACAAGGATCACAGAAGTATGGACGGCACCGCCTGTGAGGAAGAAACCGCCAAGGTGCGCATCGACTGGTCCGGATTTGCCTCCGGTGAGGGCGTGACCGCGGAATACCGCTTCGTGGATACCGCCGACGACAACAATGCTGTCCGCGTGGAGGAAACCTTCTTCGGTGACACCGGCGCACACATCTTCACCCTGCCCCTGTACACCACGATTCTGGTCACCCTGAAAAAGTAAGCATAACAAAAGTCCTGCCATCCCTGTTTTCAGAGACAGCAGGACTTATTTCATTCCACAATCAGGCAGTAGTTGTCGATACCGATGTATCTGCCGAATTTTCTGCCCACCTCGCGGATGGTGCCGCAGAATTCGAAACCGAATTTCTCGTGGAGCGCACGGCTGGCTTCATTTCCGGAGGTAATCACCGATACCACGCAGTGAATGGACGGATCCGCCTTGGCTTCGTTGATGAGGAATTCCATCATAGCGGCGGCGAGACCTTCTCTGCGGTGGTTGGGAGCCACGTAAATGCTCAGCTCCACTGTGGACCGGTAGGCTTCCTTGAGACGGTACTGGGACAGGCTGGCGTATCCGGCGGCTTTTCCGTCCACGATGCATACATACAGGGGATGGTTATCCACATTGTGAGCCTTGTACCATGCCTGCCACTCCTCCATGGTGCGGGGATTGAGATCCAGCGTGGCGCATCCGTTCACCACTTCGTAATTGTAAATCTCAAGCAGAGCGGGCAGATCCTTCTCCTGTGCTTTTCTGATATGCATAAACCGTCCTCCGGTGTCAGTCAGAATTTTCCATCATTATACCATGGAGAAGAAGCAATTTCAACGGAAAAGGTGACGATATTTCTCATCCAAATCCCACCGTCCCCGTGAAAATTGCCCCAAAACCGTTGACTTCGCCGGGCATGATTGATATAATGAAAGAAAAAACTCAAGAAACGAGGTGCCCGTTATGCTTATCACCGATCCCGCAAAACTGTACGAATACCGGGAAGAAAAACGGATCTGGCAGGGGATTCCGTCCGTGGAATGTACCCCCGGCGGCAGAATCTTCGCAGTCTTCTACACCGGCGGCGTCACCGAACAGCTTGGCAACTACTGCCTGCTCCACTTCAGCGATGACGGCGGAGACACATGGACGAGATGCGCCTGTGCCTATAAGGATGAAGAACACCGCTGCTACGACCCGTGCCTGTGGATCGATCCCACGGGAGTGCTGTGGTTCATCTGGTCGCTGATGCCCGATCACGCGGTCTATGCCGCAGTCTGCCGGGTTCCCGATGAGGATGCCCTCGTATGGGAAGCTCCCCGCTGCATCGGCGAGGACATCATGATGAACAAGCCCACCGTGCTCTCCGACGGATCCTGGCTGTTCCCCATCGCGGTCTGGGCGCCCTATGTTGCCGTTCTCCCCGACAAGGTCAGCGGACGGGAGGAGACCGCGCCCTATGTCTGCCGCACCCGCGACAACGGCAAAAGCTTCGAGAAAATCGGCGGCCCCTTCGTGGAAAACCGCAGCTTCGACGAGCATATGGTCTACGAAAAGTCCGACAGTACCCTCGTCATGCTGTCCCGGACAAAATACGGCATCGCGGAAGCACAGTCATCGGACGGCGGCGCGACATGGACGGACGGGGTTCCCTCACAGTACAAGGGACCGTCTTCCCGCTTCCACATCCGCAGACTGAACTCCGGGCGGCTCCTGATGGTCAACCACTACGACTTCAAGGGTCGGAACAATCTGACCGCCATGCTGTCCGAGGACGACGGCGAAACCTGGCCCTACCGCCTCCTGCTGGATGAACGGAATCAGGTATCCTATCCCGATATGGGTGTCTCCCCCGACGGATCGATGTACATCATCTACGACCGGGAGCGGGGCGGCTATAAGAAGCAGTACGCCGATGCCAGAGCGGAAGCCCGAGAGATTCTTCTGGCTAAAGTCAGCGAAGACGACATCATCGCCGGTCGGCTTGTCACGGACGGCAGTTTCCTGAAAAAGATTGTCAGCAAGCTTGGCGACTACGACGGCGACGCGGATGCCCTGTACCGGAAATAAATACAAAAGCCTGTCCCCTGTGATTTTTAATGTGGGTACAGGCTTTTCTTCATTATTTATATTACCCGATCAGTCCGGTGACGAAAATTTCGATGCCGATGAAAATCAGGATGATGCCGCCGAAAACCGATGCCCTGGATGCCAGTCTGGTACCGAATTTCCGTCCGATGACCACACCCGCCCAGCAGATGAAGAAAGTGACAACGGCAATGATCAGTGCGGAAACCAGTGCCTCCAGCCAGTTGTAGTCCGCGATGGTGAAGCCCACGGACAGAGCGTCAATGGAAGTTGCAATTCCCTGCACCACCAGTGCCCAGAATCCGACACCCCGGCATTCCCCGCATTCGCAGTCATTCTTCAGACCTTCGATCAGCATCTTGCCGCCGATGAACAGAAGAAGCACCAGTGCGATCCACGGGATGAACTTCTCGAACGCCTTGAAATACTGGACAAAGGTGTGAACGCACACCCAGCCAATCATGGGCATCAGGGCCTGAAAAAAAGCAAACATCCCGGCAATGCCGAACATTTTGCTCCGCTTCATGCAGTGCTCGTTGAGTCCGTTGGCGAGGGATACAGAAAACGCATCCATGGCCAGACCCACGCCCAGCAGAATACTGTTGAACACCAGTGCAAATCCCAGATTCATGTTTCAATTCTCCTCATTTTTGAAAAAATCCATAAAAAAAGCCGCGGTCTGCGGTGAATGCTGTCTCATAAATCCGTGGAAAAGAAAAGACTTCATGCACGCAGAAAAAAGCATACATGAGTCTCGCAATTTGAAACAAGCCAGACCATCGGCATGCCGTCCGGTCAGTATGTTGACTTGCTACGCATGGGCTGCGCTTGCTACTCCCCCACTCGGAAAAGTATACCACAGTTTCCTTTGCTTGTCAACACCGGACAGCATTGTTTCCGATCGTTTTCAGAAGATTCAGATATTTTCTTCGCTGCCGCCGATTACCTTGTACAGCAGACGATACAGAACCGCCTCTTCCTCATCATCCAGATTGATCACCTGACGGATCTCGGAGGGAATTTCCAGGGCACGGTCACGGAGAGCAGCACCTTTTCCGGTCAGTTCCACATTGAGAACTCTTTCGTCGGTTTTGGAACGGGAACGGTGCACAAATCCCTTCGCTTCCAGACTCTTGAGCAGAGGAGTCAGGGTGCCGGAGTCCAGGTACAGTCTTCTGCCCAGTTCCTTCACGTTGATCTGTCCCACTTCCCAGAACACCATCATGGTGATATACTGCGTATACGTCAGATCAAGTTTCTCCAGAAAAGGTCTGTACTGCCGGATAATTTCACGGGATGCAGCATACAGAGGAAAACAGATCTGGTTGTCAAGTTTCAGTGAATCAAATTCCTTCTCACTCATAGTGTCGGATACCTCCCAAACATATTCCTAAATGCTTTTTATAATTATATCACATTCAATTCATTATTTCAAGATGTATTCCGGAATTTTTAGGGGAATTTTATAATATTGTTAATTATTATTATTTTGAATTATTTCCGGCATCCGGCAGCAGTGAAACAGGAATCCAACACGGGAAAACATTACATTCCCCGTCCCTGCAGTGTTCACAGTACGGCAATACTTCGGATGCATCAGGAAAACATCGTACGTGTATCATACAGACATGATAAACTCCCACAGGAAATCCCCATGAACAGAGAATTCTATCACCTCATTTACCCCATCATCCACTCGGAGGAATACCGAAAAACCAGGAACTGCAGACATCACATCAAAGGAAGCGTCTATGACCACTCCCTCAAGGTGGCCCGTATGTGCTACCGGCATCACAAGCGGTTCGGCACTTCAACACCTCTTGAAGAATTACTCAGAGGCGCACTCCTCCACGATTTTTACCTGTACAGCCGGCACACCGGAGATTCCTCCCACCGATTCCACGGCTTCACCCATCCCCGGTGCGCGCTGAATAACGCCCTGAAATACTACCCCGATCTGACAAAAACCGAACAGGATATGATTCTGCGGCATATGTTTCCCCTGACTCCCGTTCCGCCGTCTACCGGAGCAGGATGGCTGCTGTGCTTCTACGATAAAGTCGCCGCCGTCAGCGATTACTTCGGCAGAAACAAATGGAAAGCCCGTCCTCAGGCCGGAACATCCTGCCGGGATGCTTCCTGCGAATGATCCGTTTCTCCGATATCCCCGGCTCCGAACTACTCGTTAATACTTATTCAACAAATCAACCTATTTTTAGTAACAATTCGTGATTGTTTCCCTAACATCCGCGAGGTATGATATATACAGTCTCTCAAAGGAACGGGATCAAAGAATGAAAATTTTAATCACGACCGATCTGTTTACCACTGCCACCAACGGTGTTGTAACCTCTGTCCGCAATCTGTGGAACGAGCTGAAAAACAGAGGACATGACGTGAGAATCCTCACTCTGTCGGACAAAATGAAAAGTCACAAAGACGGCGATGTGTATTATATCCGCTCGGTTTCTCTTCAGGCCGTTTATCCCAATGTCCGGATGCCCATGACCTACCGTCATCACCTGATCGAGGAGCTGATCCGCTGGAAGCCGGATGTAATCCACAGCCAGTGCGAGTTCTTCAGTTTTCAGTTCGCCCTGCGGATTGCCAAGCATACCGATGCTCCTATTATACATACCTACCACACCCTGTACGAACAGTATATCCCCTATGTACTCCCCGGAAAGAAGCTGGGGCAGAATCTGGTACGCGTTCTTTCACGGAAACGGCTGGAAAACGTGGACCGTGTCATCGTACCGTCCTATAAAGTGGAGGATACCCTCCTGGACTACGGTCTGTTCAACACCATCTGCGTGGTTCCCAGCGGCATCAGTCTGGAGCAGCACCGTCAGCGGATCACACCGGAAGAACGTCGCGCGAAACGCCAGTCCCTCGGCATCTCCGACGATCAGATCGTCTTTCTGAATCTGGGACGCCTGGGAACGGAAAAGAATCTGGAGGAGCTTCTCTCTTATTTTGCGGAAGCGGCCGGACACAGATCCGATATTGTTTTCCTCCTCGTCGGCGACGGTCCCGCCAGAACACAGCTGACCAGACAGGCACAGACACTGGGCATTGCCGACCGCGTGATCTTTGCCGGAATGGTGAAACCGGAGGAAGTACACCAGTATTATCAGCTCGGCGATTGTTTCATCAGTGCTTCCACCAGCGAAACCCAGGGGCTCACCTACGTGGAAGCTGCCGCCAACGGTCTTCCCCTTCTGTGCAAGCAGGATCTCTGTCTGAAAAACGTCCTCTTCCCCGGAGAAAACGGGTATGAATTCAACAATCCGGAGGAGTTTCTCCTCGGAGCGGACAAAATCGCGGATGATACGGAATGGCGGATCCGCGCCGGTCACCGCAGCGAGGAAATTGCCGCCGCCTTCGACAAGGGATCCTTTGCCGATACCATGGAAGACATTTACCGGTCCGTAGCCGCCGGGCGCATCTGATGCCCCTTCCCAACAAACAGGATACTCACACAGGAACAGTACAGACTCAAAGTACTGTTCTTTTTTACTTGCCGGATCATCATGAAAACACAGAAGAGTGATTGACAATTCCGGGGGGATCATGATAGAATGGTTTCAGAAAACCGTGAAATTTCTGTCTGACAAAACGGAGGCACACTTATGAAAGAAAATAGACTGTGGTACACCTCTCCCGCCGCCGACTGGAACGAAGCACTCCCTCTCGGCAACGGGATTCTCGGCATGATGGTCTTCGGCGGCATCTCCGAAGAACGGATCCAGCTGAACGAAGAAACCTTCTGGACGGGCTGGGAATACCCCGAATATGACAGCCCGAAAACCTATGAGCATCTGGACGAAATGCGGCAGCTGATCTTCGCCGGAAAATACACGGAAGCCCAGCAGCTGTGCAACAAATATCTGGTCTGCCGGGGCGGAGGGCATCACGACTGGGACGGTGCGTACGGATCCTATCAGACTGCCGGGGATCTTTACATTACCCTCCCCGACTCTGGATCTGACAACTACTGCCGCGCCCTGATTCTGGACGAAGGCCGTGCAGAAGTCACCGCCGGCAATGGAAAACGGGAATATTTTGTCTCCCCCGGATACAATACCGTCGTCATCCGCATTCCCGGAGTCACGGACGGCGTGAACCTCCGGTACGAACGTCAGCAGTCCTCCGTCATCCACGACGACAGCGAAATCTCCGCTGTGGGATACCTGCCCACCAAATACGCGGTGCTGATCCGTCATGAAATCCGGGACGGCGTGCTTACCGTTTACATCACCGCCGCGACCGGGTACAAAACCGATGCCGATCCCATAGAGGTCTGCCGGAAGACCCTTGCGCGTGCCATGGCGGCAGGATACGATGAGCTTCTCAGAGATACCCGTGACTATTTCGGCTCCATGCTTGCACGGGCAGCCATTTCTTTCCCCGGATCCGGCGAAAAAGCGGATGTCCCCACCGATGTGCGGATTCAGAATCCCGAAAACGATCTGGGACTGGTTGAACTGTACTTCAACTTCGGGCGCTATCTTCTCATTGCTTCCTCCCGCGGAAAGCTTCCCGCCAATCTGCAGGGGATCTGGTGCAAGGATTACAAAGCGCCGTGGAGTGCGGATTTCCACATCAACATCAACATTCAGATGAACTACTGGTTCGCCGAGGTCTGCGGACTGGAGGAGCTGATCGAGCCCTTCTTCGACCTGATCCGCATGATCGCAAAGCACGGCGAAAAAACCGCACGGACGGCATACAACTGTCCCGGCTGGGCAGCCCATGTGGTGACCAATCCGTGGGGATACACCTCCCTCGGATGCAATCCCCTGTACGGTGCCTTTGCGGCAGCGGGTGCATGGTGCCTCCGCCATGTGAAGGAACGCTGGCTGTACGGCGGCGACCGGGAATTCCTCCATGAGTTCTACCCCATCATCCGGGGCGCATCGGAATTCTTCTGTGCGTACCTCGTCCGGGATCCCAGAAACGGTTATCTGGTCACAGCCCCCGCAAGCTCACCGGAAAACAGCTTCATCAGTCCGGGCGACGGAAGCTGCGGCAATGTCTGCGCCGGTCCCACCATGGATACCAGCATCATCCGGGAGCTTCTGCAGTTCAATCTGGATGCGGCGGAAATTGTGGGAGAAGATCCCGGATTCGTGCAGAAGCTGAAGGATACCCTTGATCATCTGATGCCCCTCCGGATCGGCAAATACGGGCAGATCATGGAGTGGTCGGAAGATTTTGAGGAAGCGGAACCGGGCCACCGGCACATCTCCCACCTGTACGGGCTGTATCCCGCCTCAGAAATCCGTCAGTCCACCCCGGAATACTTTGAAGCCGCACGGAAAACCATCGAGCGGAGACTTGCTCACGGCGGCGGACACACCGGCTGGTCGAGGGCGTGGATTATCAATTTCTTCGCACGTCTTGCCGACGGCAACGCCGCTTACGAAAACATCATTGCCCTTCTGAAAAAGAGCACCCTGCCCAATATGTTCGATAATCATCCGCCGTTCCAGATTGACGGAAACTTCGGCGGTACGGCGGGCATCACGGAAATGCTCCTCCAGAGCCACGACAACCTGATCGACATTCTTCCCGCACTTCCCGATGCATGGCCTGACGGATCCTTCACCGGTTTCCGTGCCCGCGGCGGGTTCACGGTATCCGCAGAATGGAAAAACGGCCGCGTGATCCGCTGTGAAGTAACCGGCGACGGGGATAAGGAATTCTCCGTAAGGCTGAACGGCATTGTAATCCGCGCATCCGGCTGCTACACATACGAAGAATAATTCTGTAAAGCAAAAGCATGACATATGCCGCACTTTCTTTTGTGCCCATATGCCATGCTTTTTTATCTGTATTTTTTCCGGTATTCCATGGGATACTGCCCGAAATGCTTTTTGAAAGCCGTAGAAAACCGGCTCTGGTCGCTGTATCCCGTCCGGGATGCGATCTCCGCCACTGTAAAACCTGTTTCCGTCAGATACCTCGCCGCCGCATTCAGCCGCCGTTCACAGCGGTAGGCAATGGGCGGAACTCCGTACCGATCCCGGAAGACACGGGACAGATGCCGCTTGGAAATATGGAAATGTTCCGCAAGACCGTCCAGGGTATCGAATCTTTCATCATCGTCCTCAAGACATTCCCGGATCTGCTCCGCAAGTCCCGGTTTTCCGGCATTCCCTTCGGAATCCGCACAATACTCCCCAAGCTTTCTGAAAAAGTCCAGCAGAATATGCCCGATCCGGATTTCGTCATGTCCCCCTTCCCCCAGAACTTCCGCCAGAGCATACCATGCATCCGGTGCGGTGTTCTTCACAATGATCAGCTCCCGTCCGGCGAGATACGTCTCACACAGCGCATCCGTCAGCGCTCCGTCGCAGGCAAACCACAGCTTGCCGTAAGGATCCGCAGCATCGCTTCCGTAGTTCACCGCAATGTCCTTTTTTATAAAAATCATATCTCCGGCTTCCACCTCATGACGTTCACCGCGATACTCCACATATCCCCTGCCGCTCTCCACATAGTCGACGAGATGCCGGGCAATCCTCGTCTTTTTCATGTGGTAATTGATCCCCGGAGACAGTCTGGCCAGATGGGTGATATATGCTTTCCTGCCCCGGTTTGAAAAGCAGAGATAGGTATAGTGATCCTGATAGTGATTCTGCGCCATTTCCGCCTCCCGATTGATGAAACAATTTATGGACTCATCATAGCATACAGAAGAAGAAATGTCAATATTTCACATAAATCTGTCCGTTCATCCGATTGCAGATCCCCTCATACGGGTGTATACTAAATAAAAAACGCACGAAAGGATCCGTGACATGAAAAAAATCGCAATCATCGGAGGCGGCAGCTTCAATTTTGCCCGCGCCATTGCCAGAGACATTCTCTCCTTCCCGGCACTGAGCGACTCCCACATCGCACTGGTTGACATCCCCGACGGTCTGAAGTATATGCAGGCTTCCGAAAAGATCATTCAGAAGATCATCGATCAGGGAAATTACCCGGCCAAGGTCAGCGCAACCCTGGACCGCCGCGAAGCCCTGACCGATGCCGATGCGGTCATCATCACCATCCGCAACGATACCACCATCCCGAAATGGGAAAAGGACCTGTCCATTCCCAAGAAATACGGCGTGGATACCGTCATCGGCGATACCCGCGGTCCCTCCGGCATTTTCCGTTTTCTCCGTTCCGCTCCCGCTTTCAAGGCCATTGCCGAAGACATTCTGGAGCTGTGCCCCAACGCCGTTGTGCTGAACTACTCCAATCCCATGTGCATGGTCACCGACTATATGCGGAGACTTGGTGTGCCCGTGATGGGTCTGTGCCACAGCGTACAGGGAACCGCCGGAATGCTGGCAAAATGGATCGGTGCTGACCTGAAAGACGTAACCTACACCTGCGCCGGCATCAACCATCAGGCATTTTTCCTGGAATACAAGGTGAAGGGCGTGGATGCCTATCCGCAGATTTTCAAGGCGGCCGAAGATCCCGACCGTTACCGCTCCGAAGCCGTGCGGATCGAGATGATGCGCGGTCTGGGCTACTTCGTTACTGAATCCAGCGGTCACAACTCCGAATACAACGCATGGTTCCGCAAGCGTCAGGATCTGATCGACCGGTATGTGCCCGGTTCCTATGCCAATTCCGTGAAGATCATCACCGACCGTACCGCCACCCGTGACAGCGAGATGGAAAAGATTCTGGCTCAGGAAACCATCAGCCTCAGGCGGGGTGCGGAATACGCTTCCTTTATCCTGAACGCCATCATCGGCGACAATACCATGTTCGAGTTCAACGGCAATGTTCCCAACACCGGTCTGATCCCCAATCTGCCCGATCAGGCAATCGTGGAAGTGCCCGTTACCGCATCGAAGCACGGTATGCGCCCGGCTTATGTGGGCAATCTCCCCCGCCAGCTGGCTGCCCTGAACACCGTGAACGCACAGTGCGAGCTTCTCGCCGTGGACGGTCTGATGGCAGGCGACCGTGAAATGATCTATCACGCCATCGTCAACGATCCGCTGACCGCTGCTGTGTGCAGTCTTGCCGAGATCCGCACCATGACCGCCGAAATGTTTGAAGCCAACCGTGAATACCTTCCCATGTTCCGGTAACTGCCTCCGCAGCGTCAACGTCACCGAAACCGTTGAATTCTGCTTCGGCAGTTTCTGACAGAATCTTCCGCGCTTTCGTTTGGGCAGACTGTTGTTATATATTGCATTTTTTATGACAATATGTTACAATAAAAATGAAGAATTTCACAGTTCCGCCGGGGATACAGACTCTTCCGGCTGACACCGCTGCTTACAGGCAGGGACTGCAGCTGCCGGAAATCATGAAATACAGATGAACCGATGAACGTCCCCATCGCGAAGCAGAACAGATCACAGCCACACGAAAGGAGCCTCCCATGTCAAAAAGACAGATCGTCAACATCGTCAATTTTATCCGTGCCGTTGAGCCGCGTATGCCCGTGGATCTCGTACTCCCCGTGAAGGAACAGATCCGCCTGATGAAAGAGCACAATCTCCGCGGCACATTCCTCCTCCAGTACGACTCTCTGCTGGTTCCGGAGTACATTGATCTTCTGAAATTCCTGGATCCCGCGCAGTTCGAGCTTGGCGTGTGGTTCGAGACCGTTCAGCCCCAGGTGGAAGAGGCGGGACTGACGTGGACGGGACGGTTCCCCTGGGACTGGCACGCACACTGCGGCTTCTCCGTGGGCTACACCAAAGAGGAACGCGAAAAGCTGGCGGATGTTCTCTACGAAAAGTTCAGAGAAATTTTCGGGTACTATCCCCGCGTATTCGGATCCTGGTTCTTTGACTCCCACACCATCCGGTATATCTCCGACAAATACGGACTGGACGCCATCTGCAACTGCAAGGAACAGTACGGTACCGACGGATACACCCTCTGGGGCGGCTACTACGGTCAGGCATACTACCCCAGCCGCACCAATATCTTCATGCCGGCGCAGACAGAAGACCAGCAGATTCCGGCGCCCCTGTTCCGTATGCTGGGTTCCGACCAGGTTTACCAGTATGACTTCGGCATGAGTCCCGAAAACGGTGCGCAGGCAGTGCAGGGCGTGATTACCCTTGAACCGGTTTACAACGGCGGAGGCGGCGGTGTTCCCGAATGGGTGGACTGGTTCCTACGCGAAAACTACAACGGCGAATGCCTCACCTTCGGATACGCACAGGCCGGGCAGGAAAACAGCTTCGGATGGCCTGCCATGAAGGACGGTCTCACCTACCAGTTTGCACAGTTTGCCAAGCTCCGTGACGAAGGAAAAATTGAGGTGGAACCTCTGGGCGACACCGGACGCTGGTTCAGGAAAACTTACCAATCCACACCTGCATCCGCAATCACCGCCCACACGGCCTATGACGATCCCGGAAAGAATTCCGTCTGGTATTCCTCAAAATACTACCGCATCAACCTCTACGGCGACCGCGGCAGAATTCGGATCCGCGACCTGCATATTTTCAGGGAAACCTATCCCGATCCCTACGAAAACGATGTCTGCCCCGGCAACGAAGCGGTTTACGAAACCCTTCCCGTCATCGACGGCAACCGTCACAGCGGAAACGGAGTCACGGCAGGCGGTTACTTCACCTACTGGGACGGCACGGAACCCGCTTTTGATGAAATGACCTTCGAGGATCTGGGCGGCGGCTGTGCGAAAGTGACCTACGGCAAGGTAGTATTTGAGCTTTCCGAAGCCGGTGTAAAAATCACTGCGGACAAGCCATTCCGTCTCCGCATCCGGATCGGCAGGGACGGCAATCACCTTCCCAGCGTGGTTCACGCCGACGGCAGCGGACTGGATCTGGACTACAACGGCACCGGGTACTCGCTCCGTCTTGCAAAAGGCCGCATGATCGGCATGACCGCCATCGACTCCTCTGCCGGTACCGTGGAGCTGCGGATGGACTCCTGACACCGTGATTCCCCCCCGGAAGCGGCCCGGATCCGGCAAAACACAAAAATACAGCGGGCAGATGACACAGTCTGTCCGCTTATCTTTTTCTCAGAAATTGTGTGCCACAGGGGAGCGTCATTGGTCTGCCCTCAAAATTTTGGAAGATCTTCTGATTTTTTCGGCAGTATTGTCCTTTGAAACGGATCGGATAATCTGCTATAATACATCTATTTTCATCAGCATTGCCGCTGTACTGAATCTGGCTCTGGATATCGTGTTTGTCATGGGGCTGAACATGGGAGCCGGCGGTGCAGCTCTTGCGACAGTGCTCAGTCAGGCGGTGAGCTTTATCATCTGCACCGTCTTTCTGATGAAGCACCGGGAAGAATTTGAACTGAATATCCGGCTGCAGGATTTCGTTCAGTGGGACGGTGAAATGCTTGGCAGTCTGGTGAAGCTGGGCACACCCATGGCCATCAAAACCGCATCCATTCAGATTTCCAAGCTGTTTGTCAACTCCTGGATCAATTCCTACGGTGTTGCGGTTTCCGCGTTTGCCGGCATTGCCAACAAGGTATCGAGCATTGCCAACCTGATCTCGGCGGCGATGAACACGGCGGGATCCACCATGGTCGGTCAGAATATTGTGGCGGGAGAATTCGGCCGCGTCAGAAAAATTCTCCTCAATCTTGCGGCGATTACTCTGACGGTAGCGGCTGTGATGTCCCTTCTGATCTGCTGTTTCCCCGAACAGATCTTCAGTGTATTCACGGATGAAGGGGACGGAGATGTGCTTGCACTTTCGGGAGGCTATGTTCCCATCGCGGTACTTCTGTTCTTCGGTTCGGCGCTCCGGGCTGTGATGAATGCCCTGATCAACGGAAGCGGAAACTACAGGATCAATTTCGTCACCGCAATTCTGGACGGCATCGTTATGCGGATCGGACTGGCGCTTCTGTTCGGACTGGCTCTGGATATGAAGCACTACGGTTTCTGGCTGGGAGATGCACTGGCAGGATTCACGCCGTTTTTCATCGGGCTTGTGTTCTACTGCACGGGACTGTGGAAAAAGAATGCAAAAACCAAAGCATCGGATATCAAGAAATGAATAAGAAGGGCTGACGGAAACGAAACCATCAGCCCTTTGTTATTCTGTTTTCTGCCGAAAAAGCTGCCGTCACTGTGATATGCGTCTTGCGGTATAACCGGCTTTCTCCAGTTTCGCCATGATCAGATCGTCATCCACTTGTTCGGCATAGGATACGGTAAGTTCGCCTTTCTTCAGATCAACCTTCCCGGCGATCCCGGCCATATCATTGACCACTTCTTCCACACGGTTTTTGCAGTGATCACAGTGCATACCATTGACCTTGAAAGTTCTGGTATACAGGATATTCTTCAGTTTTTTCTTCCGGGGCTTGTAGTCGCCGCCTCCGCAGCATCCGCCCCGTCCCCTGAAATGCCGGATCGCAGAACGGACACCGACTGCAGCGATCACCAGGATCACAGCAATCATTATAAAATCCATCATTCTCTGACCCTCCTTATGAAAAATTTACTTCATCGAACGAAAGGGATGTGATTTTTGTGTCACATCCCTTTGTATGGATTACTTGCCGAGAGCGTATTCCGCCTTCAGCTTCTTGTTTGTATTGTTGATGATTGCGATAATCACACCCGCCATTGCGAGAACCGCAGCAAGCCCTGCGATTGCCGCACCGACGTTCAGTGCGCCGCCGGTAACGATGGTACCGATGGTGTAAACGAGGTAAGCTACGGTGTAGCCGGTGGCGAGCTGGAGACCGATGCCGCCCCAGAGCCACTTTGCGGACTTCATTTCCGCATTCATGGCGCCGATGGCCGCGAAGCACGGGGGAGAGTAGAGATTGAACATCAGGTACGCCAGAGCCGCAGCCTTGGTGATTGCCATGATG
>JAFQWY010000243.1 GCA_017407225.1 Clostridia bacterium
GACTTTGCCGCACCGTCACCGATGGAAATGGAGAAACCCAGCTTATTGGAGTCCACCTTTTCCCCGGCGAGCGTGGACTTGCTGCCGAACGCAGTCAGTCTCCAGTCGCCTGCCGCGTTGATGGTCACGGACTTCACTCTGACAGCACCATAGGAGAGATTTTCGATCTTGCAGTCGGTAGCGGTCACGACCGTACCGTCGTCGGACATCGCCATCGGGAGTGCGGTGGGAACCACGACGGACATCTTGGTGGGAGTCACCGTACCCGGATCATCGGGAATCCCGTCTCCATCGGTGTCATCGCCGATACCGCCGTTGGTGGTAGTCAGGCTGACGGGAGTGCTTGCGGAACCGCCGGAGGTGTCGATCTCAGCGGCAAAGGAAGTCAGGGACATTGCAGAAACGGCACACAGGGCGAGGATGAGAGAAAGAAACTTTTTCATGGGCATGATCTCCTTTTAAGAAAAAATTTTAGTTTTGGGGTTACGCCGCGGTATCCCATTCAATGACGAACACCACATTGGCGATGGTGGAGTTGGTCACGGGAGCGGACAGAGGAGTGACAATCGCATCGTACTGCACGTCAACGGAATTGCCCGTCGGATTGCCGGCACCGGACATATAGCAGCCTGCGATAGGTGCGGAAATGAGAAGCTGTGCCGCCGGATCGGAAGAAGCCGTTGCAGACCATTCACCGCCGCCGATGGAGAGAGCGAAGCCGAACTTGTTGGAATCCACCTTTTCATTGGCGAGAGAGGACTTGTCACCAAATGTGGTCAGGCTCCAGCCGTTGTCTGCGGTGATGGAAACATTGGCAACACGGACCGCGCCGAAAGAGTTGTTGACGATCTTGCAGTCAGTCGCGGTGGTGACGTCACCGTTCTGCGCCATTGCCATGGGAAGTGCGGTGGGAACGGTCACACTCATCGCAGTACCGGCAGGATTACCGCCAAGAGTGCCGTCATCGGTGGAATACAGGCTGACGGGAGTGCTTGCGGTACCGCCGTTTTCCTGTACTTCGGCAGCGAACGCATTCACGGAAGCACAGCAGAGCATACAAGCTGCGAGAGCGATGGAAGCGAATTTCTTGAAGTTGAACATAGTGATTTCTCCTTTGATTTTGAATGAATTTTGGTTTAAGTTTCGGTTATTCCTGCACGGTCACGGTGATTACCGCTCCGGCACAGCCGAGGTAGTTCCCGGTTTCGGGGTCCACGTTATAGAACAGCGCGGTGCAGTCATAAGTACCGGCATCCAGATCCACGGACAGCTTTGCCTTCTCGATCTTGCTGCCCACGGGGATCGCACCGGACTTGTAGATGGATTCACCGGTATCGTTGCGGGTGATTTCCACGACCTGCGGGTAGTTATTGACACCTTCGTTGACGATCATGAGATTGCCGTCAGCAGTACCGTCCTTGAAGATCGGAGTAGTGTTCATGGAAATGTTGATGTAGTCTTCCTCCACCTTTTCGTTCAGCGAAGCGATGATGGCATCTGCATCGGCTTCCGTCCAGCCGCCTTCGACTGCACCGGTATCATAAACAATGCCGGGATTGGCGGTGGTTTCCGACGGATCGGCGGCAGTATTTTCGTTTTCGCATCCGCGGAAAGCGGTGAGAGCAAGGATGATCACGAGCAGAACGCCGATCAGGATACCGGCATTTCTGAGACCCTTGTTGTTCTGGCTTGCGTTTTTGTTGTTGGACATGGATTTTTGTTCCTCCGTATTTCTTGAATTTTGTCATTGGGGTTATGGATACAATTCCGGATTGACTAAGGCGGTATCACCAGCCTGTACAGCAGATAGTTCGTCATGGTTCCTCCTTTCCGGCATAAAAAAACGGCGTCACTCAATCGTGTTCGCCGTACATATCGTGATTCACTGTGGTCTGCAGTTCACTTTCATAGGTGACAGGGGCATCCAGAATGGTTTTCAGCAGATACTTCTTGATGTTGTGGATTTTTGTGGTGTTGGAATCAATCTTCCGGATGATGTGGGCGATATGTTCCGCTCTCAGACAGAGTATCCGGTCTCTTGCCAGCTTGTAGGGATATATCCCCGTCGTAAATTCAAAAGCGTTCATCCCGGAACACAGGGTTTCCACTGCCAAACCTACGATTTCGTCCACACGTTCCGGGGAATGGATATCGCAGAGAATTTCGTAATCCACATTTTCCCGGATGATCTCTTTTGCTTCTTCATATCCCATCCTATCCGTCCGCGCCCGCTCCGGCGCTGCTTCCTGATTAGGATTTGATGGATAAGTATTTGATACATTCGTATTTGATTGGGTAAGTATTTTATTTGTCGTGGGATTTTCCAACACAGGAGAAGCCTGTATTGGATTTTCCAATGCAGGGGAATCCTCCGCAGGGAAAGCAGAAAAAGGCAGTGAAAAATCGTCGGTTTCTGTTGTTTCAAAAGGCTTTTCAACAGCTTTTCTGCGGGTTTCGCTTGACTTTTCAACAGGCATTTCCACAGTCTGTGGGGTTTCATAGATGGTATATTCGTTGGCTCCGAGCTGACCTTTCTCGTTGCGGACCCGCTTTCTCACGATATAGCCGTGTTCCTCCAGTTCCCGGATGCCCTGACGGATGGAGTCAAGACCATCGGAAAACAG
Organism: Clostridia bacterium; assembly: GCA_017407225.1. Taxonomy (GTDB): domain Bacteria; phylum Bacillota; class Clostridia; order Oscillospirales; family CAG-272; genus UMGS1696. Next base: position 2,625 of record JAFQWY010000243.1, read on the forward strand.
GGTCGCAAGCCCTTCCATGGTGTAATCCCAATCCTCCGGCAGAGAGAGCATTTCTACCAAAATTCCCTTCGCCTTTGCGGACAGGGTTCTGTCTTTGAATACCGCATTGGATACCACCGTGTAATCACGGACTTTTTCAACTCGGAATACTGCCATTTTGTTATCCTCCAACTTTGTGTTTGTCTTAATTTATGTTGTGATTTTCAGTACCTCCGCGCCGTGTCTTGCGATCACGACGGCGTTCACAGCGAAACGGAAGGTTTCCTCCGGTACGATATCACGGTTTGTCAGTTCGTCTGCCGGTAAATCTGGCTGTCCGCTGTACAGCCTCTTTGTATAGGAGAACAGCGTGTAGTTATGCGGTGAAATGCCGCGTATGCGGAAGTTTTTGAGGTATAGTCCGCTTTTGAGAAAGCAGCGGAAGGCTCGTTCATAGATATCCTCGTTGCTCGTGATGAGATATACGGAGGCGAAGTATGCGTGAGAGACAAGTGCTTCTTCGCATTGGGATGTGGCGTAGAGAAACCGCTGTCTGTGTGTTTCATCTGCCCACATGGTTCCGGGAAAGGCTGTCACAAGCTCCTTCAGCCGTTTCATCAGGATGCGGTCATGTCCGAATGTATCTTTGATGATCTCTGCATATCCGACCATACCGGCTTCGATCCGTTCGGGGAGAATGATACAGTTGATTGCTGTACATCCGATATGGGGGACATATTCGGTACAATATTTGCAGTCCACCGTTTCCGCAGTAGACCTGGATTTTCTGATTTTCATGTTCGTATGTTCATAAGGCTCCTTTCGATTGTTGGCATAGAAAAAACGGACACAGAGAGTTCCGTGTCCGCTGGGGTGTGTATTGTCACGCATCTTTTTTCGTGTTCTTTTTCTGCTTCTGCCATGCTTCCAGAATCCGATAGATGGTATTCTCGATCTGCAGGGGCGTGTAGTTCGCCGGGAAATACTGCCGCAGTCTGGCTCCCTTCAGCGTGATCCTGTCCCATGCCGGCTTCTTGATCTCGCACATGATTTCCAGCATACTGTCGTCCGTCAGCGTACCTTCCTGACTCTGCCGTTTCATCCGCTGTGCCTGCGAGAGTGATGGTGTAGCCTGTTCACAGTCGATGGTTTCCACCAGCAACGTCTGTTCTTCCGGAGTGAGGTAGGACAGCTCCACCGCAGGAGTCATGGCAATTTTTCCGTCGTCCACCATCTGCTGCAGATCGGGGACAAGCTCGGTCAGACGAATGATCCGCTGAACCTGTCTGCCGCTCTCGCCGGTTTCCGCACCGATGATCTCCGCGGCGGACAACTTTGCGACAACTTGTCGTGAAGTGAGGTCTGTCCGTTCTCCCTGACGTTTGATGGCTTCCAGCTTCATCTTGTAGGCGGCAGCACGTTCGCTTGGGAGGATTTCCTCCCGCTGGATGCAAGAATCAATGAGGTCGATGATTGCCCGGTCGTCGTCCAGTTCCCGGACAATCGCGGGTATATACTCCATTCCGGCAAGCTCACAGGCGATTTTACGCCTTCTGCCGTCGATGATTTCGTAACCGTTTTTCAGCGGTCTGACGAGGATGGGATGGATAACACCATGGCTGCGGACACTTTCGATCAGTTCCTGCATGGCGTTGTCGTCACGCATTTTTACAGGATGTGCGGGGCAGGGATGGA
>JAFQWY010000244.1 GCA_017407225.1 Clostridia bacterium
AAGTTTTCAGGCTGTTGCAGCCGATCTTCTGGAGAAACTGATGCTGACATGGGATGATGTGAAACGGTAAGGAAGTTCTCACCTCATCCGTCGCTGACGCGCCACCTTCCCCAGCCGCCATGATATAGCTGAGATTGACAGCGACTGCATGGGGAAGGCTCATACGAGTATCGTCCGGTGCACAGCGGGAAGATCTGTATGTATCGCAGAGATATCCGGCTTCCGCCGAAAAGGACAATTCTATAAGCCTTCCCCATGCAGTCACCGGAAGTTTCAGCTTCAGAATCGGGATTGGGGAAGGTGTCACGAAGTGACGGATGAGGCGGGAAACGGAACAATATCAAAAAGACCTGTACACCGGATTTTACTCCGTAAGTACAGGTCTTTCTCATTGTTTCACTCAAAAATTCCCTTCACCAGCTCGTCGGCGGTGGTGCGGAACAGGGCGGATTCCACCTTCCCGAGGGCGGATTTCACATCCCCGGGGGTATAGGGGCATCCTTTCAGGGCATCGCAGAATTCCTCCGCTGTGATTCCGGCAAAGAAATCCCCGGAAACGGAGCAGTCAGCAATCACGCCGCCTTCCACGCGGTATCCGATGACGAAAGTGCCGCCGGTGGTGTGAATGGTTTTCTCCAGCTCAAACTTCGGAGTACCTGCGAAGATGACTTTGGGATCCCGGAATCTCTCATCGGCGATCCGCCGGATCCGGGCGTCATCCTCCGGCGTGATTTCGCAGACTGAATCGGTGATGTACTCCGCCAGCGCATCCCGGAATTCGGTGAGAGTCATGTCGCGCTCCAGGTGTTCCCGGATGTTGGTGACCCGTTCACGCACCGACTTGATGGCCTTGGATGTGATTTTGTACTCCTTCGGCGTGGTGGCGCGGACAAGGTTCTCCATGTTCTCATCATACAGCAGGGTGCCGTGATGGACGGTGTAGGGACCCAGACGGTACTGGGAATTGCCGCTGACCTTTTTTCCGTCCACGGTGATGTCGTTGCGCCCGGTGAGTGCGGCGTTCAGTCCCAGAGAACGTAGAAAATCCACCACGGGATTCACGAACCGCGCGAATTCAATGGACAGATCGTTGCCCCGGGAGGGAGCCAGATAGGAGAACTGCCAGCCGCCCTCGTCCAGGTAGCAGGTGCCTCCACCGGACAAGCGGCGCGCCACACCGATGCCGTGTTCTCTGGCGTATTCCGCGTCGATTTCCTCAAGGGCATTCTGGAACCGCCCGATGATGAGGAACGGCGTGGTGTGCCAGATGAGGAAAACGTCGTCCTCGAAGGTGCGCTCCGTGGAGAAATACACCTCGCAGGCGAAATTGTAATAGGGATCGGTTGATTTTGTGTCGATGTAAATCATGATTTGTTCAGTGTACGGTGGTAAACGTAGTAGCAGACGGCGTAGGCGAGGAAGAACGTCAGACAGCAGACGGCGAAGATCCGGAGAAATTCCGCTTCTTCTGAGGAAAAACTCTGCACGAGGAAGACAAGATACGGTGCCCCTCCGAGAAGCAGTCCCAGAGGAATCAGCCGACGGTGACAGAGGAGTACAGCACTTGCAATCGATGCCGCCAGCCAGAGCCACATGTACCATGGTACCTCCACGGGATGCAGTCCTTTGGCTATGGGATTCATGAGGTCAGTCATGAAAATCCAACACAGCACCAGAGGCAGAGCGGCCGGGATAAAACCGATGATTTTACGGATCATGACGGGTCTCCTTTCGGCGCAGGATCAGATATACTGCGGCATAAACGGCGTAAAAGAGGAACTGCGGCACATGGAACGGCAGAATCGCTTTGCCGTACCGGATTCCTTCGATCAGGCAGATCATGGGATCGGTCAGCAGTGCGATGGCAAGTCCCGGCGGAATCGTGCGTTTGCGGCACAGCAGAATCCCGGCAGTGACGGCGAAGGCAAGCCACAGCCACATCTCCCACGGCACCAGCCACGGACGGAACATGAAAATGTTCGTGAAATCGTTCATCATCACAGAGATGAGGAATCCCGGATTCAGCACCGGCAAAAAAACGGCAAGGATTCGGAGTATTTTGGGAATTTTACGGATCATGGGCACCTCCGGACAACAGAGTGTTCTGTCTGTATAGACGCCGGAAGACGGTAAATAGTTTCGCGATCCGGAAAAATTTCAGCGGGATGTTCGGTTTTGACAGTGTTAGTCCGGATTTCTCTCGCCCAGAACCACGCGGTACTTCTGGTAGAAGCTCTCGTAATAGTCCCCGTCAAGGGCATCGCGGATCTTCTGCATCAGGTCGTTGTAGAAATACAGGTTGTGGAGCACGGCAAGGCGCATACCCAGCGCTTCCTTGGCCTTGATGAGGTGACGGATATAGGCACGGGAGTGGTTGCGGCAGGCGGGGCATCCGCAGTTTTCGTCGATGGGACGGATGTCTTCCCGGTACTTTTCGTTAAGGAGGTTCATCTTGCCGTTCCAGGTGAACAGGTTGCCGTGACGGGCATTTCTGGAGGGCATGACGCAGTCGAAGAAGTCAACGCCGCGGTGAACGGCTTCCACGATGTTCTGGGGAGTGCCTACGCCCATGAGGTAGCGGGGCTTATCGGTGGGCATGTAGGGTTCCACCGCTTCGATGATGCGGTACATTTCTTCGGTTTCTTCACCCACGGCCAGACCGCCGATGGCGTATCCTTCGCAGTCGATTTCGCGGATCTGTTCCATGTGGCGGACGCGGAGATCGGCGTAAGTGGAGCCCTGATTGATGCCGAACAGGAACTGACCGGGGTTGACGGTGCCTTCCAGCTGGTTGAGGCGGTTCAGCTCTTCGCGGCTTCTTCTGAGCCAGCGGGTGGTTCTGTCGCAGGAATTCTTGGTATAGTTGTATTCGGCGGGGTTTTCGATGCATTCGTCGAAGGCCATGGCGATGGTGGAGCCCAGATGGGACTGGATTCTCATGCTTTCTTCGGGTCCCATGAAGATGCGCTTGCCGTCGATGTGGGAGGCAAAGTACACGCCCTCCTCCTTGATGCGGCGGAGACTTGCAAGGGAGAACACCTGGAACCCGCCGGAGTCGGTGAGGGTGGGACGATCCCATCCGGTGAACTTCTGCAGACCGCCCTGATCGTGGACCAGCTTATCGCCGGGACGGATGTGCAGGTGGTAGGTATTGGACAGCATGACCTGGCAGTTTACGTCCTTGAGGTCGATGGCGGAAACGCCGCCCTTGATGGCAGCGCAGGTTGCGACGTTCATGAAAACGGGAGTTTCGATGACGCCGTGAGGGGTAATAAGACGTCCCCTGCGGGCCTTGCTCCGGGGATCGGACTTTTCGAGAATGAACATGGTGGTGGTTCTCCTGTATTTTATACTTGTTTTTTGCGGATTTTTTGGTTGTGCAGACTGCACGTTTTGGATCTATTGAAGAAAATGCATACGCATTTTCAATTTTATTTTCTCCACTGCGCGTGGGGCGGTTAAGACCACTCGGGCCGTGGCCTTAACGATCCTAGGCCCCGCGAACCTACGGTTCTTCGGCTTCTCCCTTTTGATCGTGTTCGTTCAGCTTAGGGTTGTCAGCGACTGCCCGATTTTGTTTATGGCTCTCAGCTGCTTCGTGCAGTTCAGCCACTTTCTGCGAAAGTGGGACGGCAGGCGAGATGGAACTTCACGGGGCACCGGCTGACGTAAAGTCCGGGTTATTATCTATACAATTTTATCTCTTATCTTAGGCGCTTGCGCCGCACATCAGCCTAATCTTGCGAACTGGCGGTCGATGGAGGATTTTTTGATTTCGAATGCCACGGGACGTCCGTGGGGGCAGGTACGGATCACCTGATTGTCCTTGCCGGGCTTCTTCAGCAGGCGGTCGCAGATCCATTTGATGTGTCCCATGTCGTAGATGCGTCCTCCCTTGACGGCCGCTTTGCACGCGGACTGCCACAGACGGGTTTCAAAGAATCCCTCGGCGGCGGATTCCACGCTGGCGGTACGGCTTGACAGTCTGGTTCCGAGGGTGGAGATCAGCTCAAGGGCGGCGGTATTGTCCAGCTGTTCCGGGATCTGGCTGACCATGACGGTATAGGCGGCTGCCGCTGTTTTTTCGCAGGAGAAGGCAAAGCCGAGGGCTTCCACCTTATCCCGGTATTCTTCCAGGGCATCCACTTCGCCGGGCAGCATGGTGATTTTCAGGGGAAGTAGAACCATCTGACCGGATTTGGTGCCGTCTCTGAGATTCTGCCGCATTTTCCGGCTCAGCTCGTCGAAGATGATCCGCTCGTGGGCAGCGTGCTTGTCGATGAGGAGGATGCGGTCGGAGATCTGCACGATCACGTAGCAGTTGAATGCTTCGCCGATGATCTGGTATTCCGGGATATCGCCGGGGCGGATTTCATCGGGAATATACACCGTTCCGGCGGTCTTTTCGGGAGCGGCAGGTTCGTCGGCTTCCGGTTCTGCGTGCGGCACGGGAATGGTCACGGTTTCCGGCTTGCGGATCAGCTCCGGGTTTTTGGGAAGATCCTGCACCGGGAGAGGGGGCATTTTTTCTTCGTTCACGGGCGGAGACGGAGGCAGGGACGGTGCTTCCGGTTCTGCTTCCGGTACGGCATCGGCAGGGAGCGGCGGACTGTTTTCCTGCGCCTCTCTGACCGCTTTGATCAGATTGTTCAGGGGGGAGGAAGCTTTTTCCTGTTCCGGCTCCGGTTCGGGGACAGCTTCGGGAACCGTGTCGGTCAGGCGGATCTGTTCGCCCTTTTTCTTCCGCTGATCCATGGGAACGAATGCGTTCTTCAGGGATGTCTGGGCGGCAGGGGATACATAGGGGGTATTCTGAGACTGCACAGCCGACGGCATAGCGGGAAGAGCCAGCTGCGGACGTACGGCGTCGGCTTCCAGTGCGGAGAGTACGGCGTAGTAAACGGCGTCGAAGACGAGTTTTTCGTTGGCGAACTTGACTTCCAGCTTGGCGGGATGGACATTTACATCCACGGCTGCGGGATTGAGCTGGATATTCAGTACGCAGAAGGGGAATTTATCAGCCGGGATTTTTGAGGAATACGCCTGCTCCAGTGCGGCGGATGCGGTTTTTGATTTAATGTACCGTCCGTTGATGAAGAAATTCTCCATACTCCGGTTGGAACGGCACAGATCCGGTTCGCAGACATACCCGGACACGCGGATTCCGTTTTCCTCCCGGTCGCATTTCAGGGTGCGCTTAGCGTTTTCCCTGCCGAACAGGGCCCAGATGGTTTCCTGCAAGTCGCCTTTCCCGGAGGTCATGAACTTGATTTCCCCGTCGCAGATGAAGCGGATGGACACTTCGGGATGGGACAGGGCGATTTTCTCCACGGCGGCAGCCACGGCGGTGGATTCGGTGGAGTCCTTTTTCAGGAATTTACGCCGCGCCGGGACGTTGTAGAACAGGTCTTCCACGATGAGGGTGGTGCCTTCGGAACATCCGATGTCCACCAGATTCGTGATTTCGCCGCCCTCCGCTTCCAGAAGCATTCCGTAGGCGGACTCCCGGGTTTTGGAGTAAATCCGCAGCTTTGACACGGCGGCGATGGCGGCAAGGGCTTCACCGCGGAACCCGAGGGTGGTAATGCCGTCCAGGTCTTCCGCTTTCACGATTTTGCTGGTGGCATGGCGGCGGATGGCGGTGGGCATATCCTCGGGATCGATGCCGCAGCCGTTATCCGAAATCCGGATGAAGGTGATTCCGCCCCGCTGGATTTCCACGGTAACCATGGTGGCGCCTGCGTCAAGGGCGTTTTCCAGCAGTTCCTTGACAGCGGAGGACGGACGGTCGACCACTTCACCTGCGGCGATGAGGTTGGCGACCTCGAAGCTGAGTACGTTTATTTTTGGCATAGGTTTGACCTTTATATTGCAAACTTAATCAGGTTTGGGGGGAATGAAGAAAAGACTTATGTCTTTTCGATTTGATTTTATGTCCGACGCCGGACGGGCCATATAGAGGGAGGTATTCATCTTCGATGAAACCTGTCGGGACACTCTTATGAATCTCCCGCGACTCAAGAACCGTGCGGTTCTTAAGGATCTCCCTTTGTCGCGTTCGTTCAGCTGTATTGTGGAGCGATTGCCCGATATCGGTTCGCGTCACCGGGAATCCCGGCTAAACTTCAGCCACTTTCTGCGAAAGCGGGCGGGCTGGCGAGATGAAATTTCAACGGGCACTGACAAAAGATAATTCATTCTTCATTATGAATTCTGTATTGTTCACAGCATTTTCTTCAGTTCGTAGATCAGATTCAGCGCCTCGATGGGGGTGAGGGTGTTGATGTCGGTCTTTTTCAGGCGTTCGGTGATTTCGTCGGCGGCGGCATCGAACATACTCATGTTCATCAGCACGGGTTCCGGCTCCGGATCGGCTTTTTTCTGCTTTTTCGGAGTAACGGTATTCTTTTTGCCTTCCAGCTCGGCGAGAATTTCCTTGGCGCGGCGGGTGATCTCCCCGGGAACTCCTGCCAGACGGGCTACTTCGATACCGTAGCTGTCGTCAGTGGGGCCGGGCACAATTTTGCGGAGGAAGGTGACGTCGTCCCCGCGCTTTTTCGCCGCAATATTGTAGTTGACCACGCCTTTCAGCTCGCCTTCCAGGGCGGTCAGCTCATGATAGTGGGTGGCGAACATGGTCTTCGCGCCGATTTTTCTGCCCACGGTGTATTCCGCAACGGCGCGTGCGATGCTCATGCCGTCGTAGGTGGAGGTGCCCCGTCCGATTTCGTCATACACAATGAAGCTGCGGCGGGTGGCGTTTGCCAGAATGTAGGCGACCTCCCGCATTTCCAGCATGAACGTGGACTGCCCGGA
>JAFQWY010000245.1 GCA_017407225.1 Clostridia bacterium
GTATATGGTTCCATCTGACCGGTGAAGACAAATTCTCCGTCTGCATCACGTTCCCATAAACAGAAATCGGCAGTGATACAGAAACTGGGAAGATCATTGTCTACAAAAAAGGATCTCTGCAATGGAGTTTCGTATAGTGTTTCCGCCACCCGATATTCCGCACCGAGAAGCATCGTATCCCGGTTCATGGGATTGGTAATCAGACACACCGCCAGCACCACACAAACGATCACCGCAACTACAATCACCCATACGGCAGGCTTCTTCCATCGTGCAATATTCTTCACCCGTCCCATCGTGTCCCCTTCGCCGAACGCAAGCGGCGTTCCCGCGATGATCCGTCTTCCGGTTGCAAGGCTGATGAGCGACGCCGTATAGTCCACACGGATATCCTCGCCCAGTTTCCGCAGTACCGCTTCATCGCAGGACATTTCCATATCCTTTCCGGACAAAATGAATGCGATCCATACCAGCGGATTGAACCAGTGCAGGCACAACGCGGCGAAAGCCAGCAGGCGAAGGATAGGATCACCGCGCCGGATGTGATGCTGTTCGTGCAGAAGGATGTAGCCGCGTTCCTTCTCCGGAAGGGAAGACGGCAGATAGATTTTCGGACGGAAGGCACCCATCACGAACGGCGTGTCGATATCATCGGCAAGGAAGATGTTGTCCCGCAGCCGGACCGATGCCAGCAGTTTCCCGCGAAGCCGGATGCAGGAATCAACACTGTAAACCACCATACCCAGAACGCCCAGCATCCAGATATAAGTAGTGAATGACATCGGTGCTTCCAGCGGATCCGCGACCATCTGTTCTTGTCCCTGCGGCAAAGTTCTGTTGATTGCCTCACTGATACCGGGCACAGGGAGTGTCACGGATGGATATTCCGTATGCACGATGTTTTCCGGTACATATTCGATTACACTGGTCATCGTGCCGGATTCCGCAGTGGGGACATCAAAGAGATTATACAGAGATATACCGGATTCAACGGACACCGGACACAGGAGCCGGAACAGAACGACGCTCCACAGTGCATAGGAAATGACCTTGGGTGCTTTTTTCAAAAACAGGCGAAGGAAAAGCACAAGGCAAACGGCGACGCCTGCGGTCAGGCTCATGTTCAAAAGTTTCGGCATAAAGGTATACCAGGACATCGCATCACCCCCTCATGGAATCAAGAATCTGCTTCATCTTCTCCACTTCTTCATCGGTGTACTTCTTCCGCTTGCCGAACGCCACGAGAAACGCCGGAAGCGATCCTTCAAAGGTGTCCTCCACAAATTTTTCGCTCTGCATCGCGTAGAATTCCTCTTTGGAGATCAGCGAAGTTACTGTCCGCTTGACGTTCTGGAACAGTCCGCGCTGACAGAGACGCTTCAGAATCGTGTAGGATGTGGATTCCTTCCATCCCAGTTCCGCTTCGGCAAGCCGTGCAAGCTGTCCCGAAGACAGCGGTTCGTTCTGCCAGATAATATCCGCAAAACGGGATTCCACTTCTCCCAGTCTGATTTCAGCCATAGTTATATCCTCCATTTTTCTCTACTTGCTGTCGAGTATATATTTATTCTACTGCGAGTAGAGGATTTTGTCAAGTATTATGATGTCAACTTTACAAAGAATTCAAAAAATCCTGCTGTTCCGGAGACTGAAAAGCTCAATAAAACTTAATTTTTGATTAAAATCAGGTTAAATTCTTACACGGTTCACAGATATATGTTATACTGTAAAAAAGAAGCCGGATTTAAGGAAACAGCGATGAAAAGCAATCCTGATCGATGTTTCGCTGATGCTATGGAAATTGCGGACTGTGACTCCGCAGGGAAGGGAAGATCGTTATGAGTAAAGTAAAAAGTCATCCGCAGAAATTGGAAAAGTCAAAAAATAACATGAAGAAGAATGATTAACGGAGGTTGACATGACAAACTTCAACATCACCGCAGATAATTTCGCATGGATCACCGGCGCGGCGGATGATCCCGGGGACAAGTGTCTCCACGGACACGTTACCGTAACCATCGGCGGCAAAACCTTTGAAGCAGACGGTACGGTTTCCGCAGCGGCACTATATCTCCTGAAATCGCTGACGGAGGATCATATTCCGAGTGACAACGAACTGCAGATGGTGCCGTGCTGCGGGCATTTCTACATTGCAAGCAAAGACCTGATGACTGTAACCATCATCGGCTGCGATACAGGGCTGGACTGGAC
>JAFQWY010000246.1 GCA_017407225.1 Clostridia bacterium
AAATCTGTTTTTACTGCACTATACAGATGAAAGGAGGGGGATGGAATGACCCTGAGCGAAACATACTGCGCCGAGTATCTTGAAAAAGTCTTCTATTATGCGCTGAAAAAGACCGGAAACGAAACCGATGCGGGGGATCTGGCAAGCGACATCAGCTATGAAATTCTGAAATCCCTGAGCCGGGGAACCCAGCCGGTCAGTTTCAGCGGTTGGGTGTGGAAGATTGCTGCCAATGTATACGGACGATGGGCGAAAAAACGCTGGTACTCCGCAGAATCCGATGCGGCGGATATTGATGCCATAACGGAACTGCTTGCCGATGAAGAAAACCTGGAAAATGCACTTGTCTTACAGGAAGACATGATGCTGATGCGGCGTGAGCTTGCCTTTATCCGGTCCGATTACCGCAGCATTCTTGTGGCGCATTATCTGGAAGACAAAAGTGTGTCCATGATCGCACGGGAATTCGGTATCCCTCCCGGAACCGTAAAAACAAAACTCATCAGCAGCAGAAAGAAGCTGCGGGAAGGAATGACTATGGCGAGAGAATTTGGAAAAAGAAGCTATAATCCGGAGAATGTTTATTATTCCATGAACGGAAAGGAGGGAGATAACGGTCAGCCGTGGAGTATCGTCACACATCTGATGTATCAGAATATTTTTCTTGAGGTGTACGAGAATCCCGAAACAGCAGAGGAGCTGGCACTGGAGCTGGGCATCGCACTGCCGTACATGGAGGATGAACTGGAATTTCTGGTGCGTGAACAGCTTCTGCGGAAAGAGGGAAACAAGTACGTCACAAATTTCAGGATTATCAGCCGGGAAGAACAGCTCAGCCGGCATAACCGGATCATGGCGGTACAGCAGGAGCTGGCGAAACTGTTTGAGAATCTGATTGATACATGGAATGCCGCCTGTGAAAAGAAAGGAATCCGGTATTACGAAAGCTGTCAGAGCTGGGAAGATGTGAAATGGACCCTGCTGTGCAATGCCATCGATCAGTATATCTGGGACTATTCTGATTATGACGGAACAAAAGTCCCCGACAGACCCAACAACGGCAGATGGGAACTGACCGGATATGAAACTGCCGACTTTATCAGACCAAAAGGAATCGGTATGCACGGCGGATTCAATGAAAATGTTAATAACGGGCAGTACAAATTCTACGGCTGGTGGGATCATACGCCGCAGTTTCTCACTTACGAAGAAAGCAACGCCATGCTTGCTGTCGCTGTCGGAGAAGAGCCCAACCCCGAATATGCGGACAAGCTGGTGGAATATGGCTATGCAGTGAAGACAGAAACCGGATATGCGTTGACTGTTGTGATTTTTGAAACCGGACTGACCGACAGAGTTTTCGGCCGGCTTGAGGAAGCAGATCAGAAGAACCTCCGCAGCATCGGAGAATCCATCCGCAGCATTATGGACAATGTAGGATATATTGGACGTGAATATATCTTTGACCGTGCCATGGTGGACGGCTGGATCCGGTTCGATTCCGAAACCACTTCCAAAGTTGTCGGTGCGTACATCTACAGATAACAAAAAATACCGGGTGACTCAGAATCATCCGGTATTTCTCTGTTTATTATGGTTTTTCAGGTAAATTACAGGTTGTAATACTTGTCGAATTCGGCGGGATGGGGGATCGCAGCCATCTGACGGCATTCTTCACGCTTGGTCTTGATGAAGTTCTGCAGCAGTTCGATGGGGAATACACCGTCAGCGGTCAGGTAATCGTGGTCGGCTTCCAGTGCGTCCAGAGCTTCGTCCAGAGAGGTGGGAAGGTGGGACAGCTTCGCTTTTTCTTCATCGCTGCCAAGCGTGCAGAGTGCGCAGAGCTGGCTAAGATACCCAACCCCGCAGAGTTTGAGCGTTACTACAATCTGTAATGAATATAAGATTTTTGGGCACCGGATTCGGTGCCCCTTATAAAAACCGACATCAGCAATC
>JAFQWY010000247.1 GCA_017407225.1 Clostridia bacterium
CATCCCGCTGGATCTTTTCCCGGCTCACCTGAACGAAGGGCGCCAGATGGGTCAGGGAGATGGACTGTCCGCCGTACTGATTGGACGCCACCTGGGCGATAATCTGGGTTGCGATATTGCAGGCGGTGGAGAAGCTGTGGGGACGTTCGATGAGCGTTCCGGTGATGACGGTTCCGTTCTGAAGCATATCCTCCAGATTCACCAGATCGCAGTTGTGCATATGCTGCGCGAAATAGTCGGAGTCGTGGAAGTGGATGATTCCTTCGTTATGGGCCTCCACGATATCCTTGGGCAGCAGAATCCGGTTAGTGATGTCACGGGATACTTCCCCTGCCATATAGTCGCGCTGAGTGGAGTTGATGACGGGATTTTTATTGGAATTTTCCTGCTTCGCCTCTTCGTTGTTGCATTCAATGAGGGCAAGAATCTTATCGTCAGTGGTGTTGGACTGGCGGATCAGGGTACGGGTGTACCGGTAGGTCACATAGGCACGGGCAACTTCATAGGCACCGTGGGCCATGATCTGATGCTCCACCATATCCTGCACTTCTTCAACGGAGGGAGAACGTCCCAGTTCCTCGCAGGCAAGAACGACTCTCTCCACGATTCTTTCGATCTGCAGATCGGTCATCCGTGCCCGTTCTTCCACGCTGGCGTTGGCTTTTTCCACCGCGCTGTGTATCTTTTTCGGGTCAAACTTTTCTTCCGAGCCGTTGCGCTTGATTATTTTCATCGGTTGGTATACCTGTTCCTTTCTACATTGGGGATACTATATCTTGTGTCTTTGCGGGAACATTATACCATATATCGTACACGCTGTCAATATGGTTGCCCACATCTTGTGTATAGAATTTTCCTGTAACCGGCACCTCACCGGATGGTGATTTCGTTGATCTCTCCTCTGTATCCGCCGGCTGCCATGACCTGAGGAATTCCGGAATCCAGAACGGCTTCCGCATATCTGTGAACATGACCGGCGATGACGGCTCTGAGATTGGGAGTATGATTGCAGAAATCAAGGAATTCCAGGGTCAGCGCATCGGGGTACTGACGCTTCGCACCGGCGTTTGATGTTTTATCCAGCAGATGCGCGGGAGTTCCCATCAGAAACGGCAGAGCCTTCGTCGCATCCTTCCCTGCCATCAGGGTTTCGTAGGTATTTTCGGAGTAAAGGGGCGTATGGACACAGAGCACAACGGGCATGTCGTCGGAGCAGGCAACCCTGAAGCGCTCGAACTGCTCGGGCATGATGTAGTAGTAGTTATTGTCGATGGCAACGAACTTCACGCCGCCGATCACACGTTCGTCATACCAGATATTGTTGCCGGGGAATGCCGCAAGAACATCGTTAAAGCTCTGCTTCTTGTAGTCCTCGTCTTCCCATGCTTCCCCTACATACAGGCTGTATTCGTGATTTCCCGCCGCCATAAACACATCCGCACCGGCGAACAGCTTCTTCGCGTATTCCAGATTGGCAACGGAAACAAAGTCGATGAAGTCACCGGTGTAAATGACAGTTTCGCCCTTTTCCTTTGCAAGGGCAAACAGTTCCTCCGCATATCCAGGAAGTCTCTCGGGATTTCCGCCAGTGAAGGAGTTTGCCCGGCTGATGCCCAGGTTCACCTTCCGTTCGTTGTCCCGCAGATCGGCAAAGCATAGATGATTGTCGCTGGCGTGCAGAACGGTGAACGGCTTTTCCGCACCGATATTCAGTTCAATTGTCCGTATTCTCATAACAGTCTCCATGTTGTGTGTAAGTGTACGGATATTATACTCCTTTCCGACTCTTTTTTCCAGCCCCTTTTCATTTTTGATAGAATTTTTACGCTCTGCACAGATGTGACAGAATCTTTATGCAAATTTATTGTTTTCGATGTAAATTTCATCCAGTTTACCACCCTTTTTTTCTTGACAAAATTATGATTTACGGTTATAATGAATTTGTACTGTAATGCGGTTGAAACCGTAATCAAAATCATGACAAGGAGAATCCCATGAAAAAGACACTGTGCCTGATCCTTGCAGCACTGATGCTCTCCTCTGCCTTTGTTTCCTGCTCTGACAACAAGGCGGAAAACACTCCGGACGATCCCTCTGCTGCAGCTCCCAATGCCGGTGAAACCTCTGCCACTGCAGGTGAAACCGAAGAGACCGAACCCGCAGTCACCGACGATCTGCCCGAGGCCAACTTCGGCGGTGCGGACTTCGTGATCTACAACACCAACCCCGACACCAACACCTGGTTCACCACCACTTTTGTTACTTTTGAAGAAGATACCGGTGAACCCATTCCTTCCTCCATCTTCTACCGCAATCTGGCTGTGGAAGACCGCTTCGGCGTAAAGATTTCCGAAATGTATTCCGCTGCCGGTGACGTGAAGTCCGTGATCCAGGCAGGCTCCGGCGATGGCCTGGATATGCTCCTCCTGGACGGCTCCGACGGTATTTCCTTCATCCAGCAGAAGTATGTCTATGACCTGAACACCCTGGACAACATCAATCTGGACAAGCCCTACTGGGATCAGAACGCACGGAAGTACCTCTCCCTGGGCGGCAAGCTGTACAGCGGTATCGGCGACTTCATGACCACCCACATCGATGAAACCGTCTGTATGTACTTCAACAAGGGTCTGATCGACAACCACCAGCTGGAGAATCCCTACGAACTGGTTGACGGCTTCAAGTGGACCTACGACAAGCTGGGCGAAATGGGCGCCAAGGTTTCCAACGACACCAACGGCGACGGCACAATGGACGACAACGACTCCTGGGCTCTCATGAGCTGGAGAGGCGTTCTCTATCCCTTCCTCGTATACGGTTCCGGCGAGTCCTACATGAAGAAGGATGAAGCGGATTCTCCCTACATCTCCTTCTACAGCGACAGATTTATCTCCGCATTCGAAACCATCACCAGCATTGCTCACTCGGGCGGCGACACCTTCACCTACGACGCAGACATGAGATCCAACACCAAGGGTCTGTCCAACAACCACCGCGTTCAGGAAATCATGTTCCCCAACAATCAGGTGCTCTTCTGGGTTGAATGCGTAAGCTGGGCACGTGCTCTCCGTGAAATGGAAACCGACTTCGGTATCATCCCCGCTCCCATGTTTGAAGAAGCACAGCAGCAGTACTACAACTACTGCAACGGTAACTTCTACAGCATCCACATCCCCGTAACCCTCGTGGGTGACAATCTCAACCGTGCCACCATCGTAACCGAAGCGCTCAATTCTCATTCCACCAACACCGTTCTCAAGGCTTACTACGATGTATCCCTGTCCACCAAGTACAGCCGTGACGAAGAAACCGGCCGTATGCTCGACCTGATCTTCGACAATCTGGTTTACGACGTTTCCATCGTTTATGACCTGGCATCCGTCAACTCCAGCCTGTACACCATGGCTTCCGAAAACAAGACCGACGTTTCTTCCTACTACAAGAAGAATCAGAAAATGATGACCAAGAACATCGAAAAGCTCATGAAGGAAATCAACGCGGAAGAAGAATAATTCCGGCAAAGAACCAGCGGTTCCATCCACCGTTGGTTTTTTTGTGCAATTTTTCTGAATGTGTTGACAATGTGAAAACTTTGTACTATAATTAAATCATCTTAAGGAATTTTTGGTTCCGAATTTATGAACATAGGAGAACATCATGAAAAAGACACTGTGCCTCATTCTCGCGGCGCTGATGCTGGCGTCTTCCTTTGTTTCCTGCTCTGACAACAAGGCTGAAAACACACCCGATGACACCACTGCTGCAGCCCCCATCGCAGGTGACACCGCATCCGCTGCGGAAACCGAACCTGAAGTTGTGGAAACCATCTCCGACGATCTGCCGGAAATTACCTTCGACGGTCATGAATACATCATCTACAACTCCAACCCCGAGACCAACACCTGGTATACCACTGTTCATGTAACTTTCGAAGAAGATACCGGTGAACCCATCACCTCCGCAATCTTCTACCGCAACATTGCAGTGGAAGACCGTTTCGATATCAAGATCACCGAAGTGGAACATACCGCAGCGGAAGCCAAGGCTGTTATCACCGCAGGTACCGCGGAAGACATGGACCTGATGCTCCTTGACGGCGGCGAAGCAATCGGTCTGATTCAGGGCAAGATGGTTTACGACTACAACACCGTAAACTACATCAACCTTGATAAGCCCTACTGGGATCAGAACGCACGGAAATACCTGTCCATGGCCGGCAAATATTACGGCGGGGTCGGCGACTTCCTGACCACCACTCTGGACGAAACCGTAGGTCTGTTCTTCAACCGTGCCCTTCTCGATGCTTATCAGCTGGAAGATCCCTACGAACTGGTTGACAATATGAAGTGGACTCTGGATAAGTTCGCTGAAATGGGGGCTACCGTTTCCAATGACACCAACGGCGACGGCAAGTACACCGACATGGACCGCTACTCCCTGCTGGGTCTGAGATTCAATGTATACCCCATGCTCATCTACGGTACCGGCGAATCCTATGTCAAGAAGGATGAAAACGACGCGCCCTACATTTCCATCAGCACCGACCGTTTCATCTCCGCATTTGAAAAAAATCGTCGACATCTGCCACTCCGACGGTGACCACTTCTTCTACGATGCCGACGTAAGAGCAAACACCATGGGGCTTTCCTCCAACCACCGCGTTCAGGAAATCATGTTCCCCAACGACCAGGCTCTGTTCTGGGTTGAATGTGTATGCTGGGCAAGAGAACTCCGTGAAATGGAAGAAGACTTCGGCGTTGTGGTTCCTCCCATGTATGACGAAACTCAGGGGCAGTACTACAGCTTCCACCACGGCAGATTCTACGGTCCCCAGATCCCCGTCACCCTCACCGGTGAAACTCTCGACCGCTGCGCCATCATTCTGGAAGCCCTCAATTCCCACTCCACCAATACCGTTCTCAAGGCTTACTACGACGTATCCCTGACCAACAAGATCTCCCGTGATGAAGAAACCGGCAAGCACCTTGACCTGATCTTCGACACCTTGACCTACGATACCTCCATCGTATACGATATCGCTTCCATCGACTCCGGTCTGTACACCATGGCTTCCGAAAACAAGAAGGATATCGCATCCTATGCAAAGAAAAACCAGAAGGTAATGAAGAAGCAGATCGAAAGAATCATCGAAAACATCGCTGCCGATGAAGCTGAATAAAATACCGTAACCAAAAAAACTGGCTCCGTGGTTTAAGCGGAGTCAGTTTTGATTTATACAGCATTCTCACGGTATAATGAAAGCCCTCCCATGGTGTTTTTTCCACACAGGAGGGCTTTTGGTCACTGCGTTTTCCTGCCCAGTCTGTACAGATACCACGCCAGAATGATGCCGCCGATGATCATCACCACACCCATGAAAATCAAGATGCCGGCAATGATGGAGACCGGATTGTTCTCAGCCATAGCAAGCATGGGATCCGCCGGAGAATAGCCGATCACATTGCCGCCCATGCTGCCGTAGATTTCCTGCAGAAGCTCATCGGGCAAATCTTCCGCACCTTCGATGATAATGCCGCCGTAACTGCCGCTGAACGGACCGGTCACACTGCTGATGGATTGTTTCAATCCCGACACCATACTGTTGGCAATAAATTTCGCAATGCCGCCGAATGCGGTCAGACCGGCACCGATAAAAGATATATACACACCCAGCAGCCAGCCGAACTTCTTCGCATATTTGCCGAGAGTGCCGGGAATGCTCGAATAGGGGGAGCCGCTGTTTTTGAATCCGCCGTAATCCCGGGTGCCGTCCGGATTGGTATCAAACTCCGGATCCGCCTTCCCCCACTGCGGGGAATCCTGTGCCATCCGGCTGGATTTCAGAGCTTCGTCAACAGGATCGGTTTCGGACTCCTCTTTGGGAGGCTCCCCGTCGTTTTCCGTATCATCCTCATCATCGTTCAGCAGCCAGTCGCTGGTCACGCCGAACAGTCTGGACAGCGCACGCAGATTGTCAAGTTCGGGAAGTGCCGTGCCAAGTTCCCATTTTGAAATCGCCTGACGGGATACTCCCAGCTTCTCGGCCAGAGCTTCCTGGGACATCCCGGCCTTTTTGCGGCATGTATAAATCTTCTCGTTCAGTTTCATGCTGTACTCCTTTTGCTGTGTTGTTTGTTTTTGATGGCTCAATTATAACAGAAATCATGCCGTCACGCAAGCATTTCGGACTGTCAATTCCGCAACCGGAAGTTGCAAACGCAGATTGCAGGGAAAAATCCCCGTCAAAACGTATATCCCATTGACTTCATGGACGAAATCCGTTATAATATTTGTATGAAACTTTTGCAAATGCATTCGCATGGGAGGACAATATGACCGATATCCGACAGATCGAGCCTTACGGCTTTACATTTTATGAAAACCGGGAGCTGCCGCTGAACGTTCGCATGGCAATGGCGTCCCGTGAAACCGCAAAATACTGCTCCCTCAGCATCTCCGAGAATTTCCTCTGCTATGCCTCCTCCGAAACGCCCACATCCGGCATGGGATACAATTACGTCAGCGGCGTCTGGGTCAACGAAGGCCAATTCCGGGAAAACGCCGAAAAATACCCGGTACACGCCGATCTGCTGAACGAAATCTGCGGATATGTCCGGGACTACTCAACCGGAATGCAGATCGGACGGCATCAGGACGCATATCAGCAGGAACTTGCTTCCACCGGTGCCTGCTGGGGCGGAGGATGGGCGGGACATTCCAATCCCGACTACGATTTTCTCCTTCACGCAGGAACCTCCGGCATCCGTGAAAAGCTGGCACAGTACCGTCCTGTCAATCCGGATGAAAGCGATTTCTACGACGGATGCGAAATCATGATGGATGCGCTGGATATTCTGGGCGAGCGATTCCGGGCACTTGCTCTCTCCAAGGCGGAGACTGAAACGGATGCCGAAAAGAAATCCGAATATCTCGCCATCGCACAGGCTTTTGAGGTAATCCCGAAGAATCCAGCTTATGATATGCATTCGGCAGCTCTGCTGTTCTGGATGGTGTTTACCTTCGACGGCATCGATTCCCCCGGACGGATGGATCAGTTCTTCATCGATTACTGGCGTACGGACGAGAATCCCATGCTTCACCTGGATCGGCTGTGGCAGGAATTCAACAACACCCGGACGTGGAATATTTGCATCAGCGGCAGTGA
>JAFQWY010000248.1 GCA_017407225.1 Clostridia bacterium
ACCTTCAGATTGGAATCCACAAAGCGGCATCCCTTTCGGGTGGTGATACCTTCCGCTGCCAGTTCCCGTTCCGTTTCCAGACGTGATTTCCCGTCAAGGAAGTCCTGGTATATCCGTTTCACAACTGCGGCTTCTTCTGGTACGATCACAAGCTGATCTCCTTCCCAGCGGTATCCATATACCGTAAACCGTCCGTTGGGGATTCCTTGCTCGAAACGCTTCCTCGTTGCCCACTTTACATTATCGGACAAGCTGCGGACTTCCTCCTGGGCGAAGGATGCAAGCAGTGTCAGCATCAATTCACCGTCCTCGGTTAAGGAATCAATATGTTCCTTCTCGAACTGAACCGAAATTCCGAGGTCTTTCAGATGCCGAACCGTGTTCAAAAGGTCAACGGTATTACGGGCAAAGCGTGAAATGGACTTGGTCAGGATGATGTCGATCTTTCCGGCTTCGCAATCGGCGATCATACGGTTGAACTCCTCACGGGCATTCAACTTAGTTCCTGTTATTCCATCATCAGCGTATACCCCTGCATACTTCCATCCGGGATGTTTCTGAATGAGATCGCTGTAATAACTGATCTGTACTGAAAGCGAATGCTGTAAGCGTTCGGATTCCATCGAAACTCTGGCGTAAGCTGCGACTCGTTTTTCGGTCGGTATCTGTGGCTTTTTTTGTTCTATTTTTTCAATTTTTCGCATGAAACCACTCCTTTCAGTACTATATATTACTCTAAATGTCGATTATATCAAGGGATTCTCGGATAATAACTTACCCAAAGATGGTTTGAACCGTTCGGTCAGTATTGTATCAATTACGGTATATTCATTGGCAGTCAAGAGCCCTTTTTCAAGCAGATTCCTGGCAATGGACAGGGCTGTCAGATACTGCATTTCGGCAGTGAAAACAGCTTCACTCACGGTTATCACCTCCAAAGCGGTCTGCTACATAACACACATGGCAGCAGTATTTTCTGTTTGCATTTCCATAAGCGGTGAACTCCTTTCCGCAGAAGGCACAGATGAAACTATAGATTGCTTTCCGTTTCACCTTTTCGGGGTGGCTGTTCCACCACTTCACCCGGCAGTCTGATGAACAGAATTTCCGACGTTTCTGACCTGGTTTCTGCTGTATTGGTGTTCCGCAGCACAGGCAGACATCTGAAGAAAGTGTGATGCGCGTATTTGATGCCTTTGTTCCCGCCAAACCCTTTTTGCGGCAGAATGCAGCGATGGTGTCCTTCTTTATCCCGGTTGCACTGGCAATGGTGGCGTATCCATATCCCCGGTTACGTAGTTCGGTGATCTGATTTTTTTGTGCGATAGTCATTTATGTTCCCCCAATCAAAAGATCCTTTCACTACAAACCGGTCATTAAAAGTTGTAATTGACGAAAAAATCCAAAAAAAATATGCCCACCGGCGAAAATGTACCGATGGGCATAAACTGACAGTCAATAACTTGACTGTTGGACTATTTATTTTTCCACAAAATCATGGTATCGTTTCAGCATAACGCAGAACTGTTCACGTGTCAACGGGCTGTGAAGCATGAGGTCACCGTTTCCGTCTCCCTTGAGCAGACCATTCTGGATCGCCCAGTTCACCGAATCCTTCGACCAGCCAGCGGCGGTATTATCGAGTTTCACGGTTTCCTTCGTCTCCAGTTCCGCTTTCACATCCGCACGGAAGGTGTCCATACTCTTACCGAACTTCGGAAACCAGTGCATGACGTCCGCATGATTGGATGCAATTCCTCTCGCATGACCTTCGCTGTGGCAGATGATGTCCTTCTCAGTCAGGTTGAACTGCTTACAGAGATACGCACACAGTTCCACGGCTTCACGGTATACCTTCTCAAAATATGCCCGATCCGTCAGACCATCTTCGCATATCTCGAAGCCGATGTAACCCATGAAGTTGGCGTTCCCATTCACACCTTCACCGCTGTGCCAGCCGACCATGTCCCAAGGGAGTGTCTGGTATGTCCCAACCTCATCGCCGAACAACTTCCCGATAAATGCGTGAACGCAAACCTGCCTGCCGCCCGGACGAAGCTGATTCCAGTAGTTGAGGTATGTAGCCACGTTCGGGTTATTGCATCCGGTGGAGTGAACCATGATGCCTTTGACCGTGTGTTTTCGCCCAACCTTGTAGCATTCGTTTTCCGTCAGATAAAACTTATTCAGTGTCATTCTTTACTCCCTTTTCAGCACGGTTGTGAAGCTGCGCCAGAACATCCTTCAGTTTTGTAGGGATAGGCATACCGAGGTGGGATGCGTTTTCCATCAGAGATACACCCTCGTTCGAGATGTAGAAAAAGATGATTGCAGTCCGCAGAACTGAGCCGGTCCCGATCACATACAGATCAAGGATGTGTGCGATGCCTACGAAAGCGAAAATCAGCACCTTCTTGCAGATGCCCTTGAAACCAACCGAGCTGGACAGGTTCTTGTCGTAAATGGCGCACATGA
>JAFQWY010000249.1 GCA_017407225.1 Clostridia bacterium
GTACCTGCTTTCCGGTTGGGTTTTGGTCGACTCTATTATACCACGAAAGCAGCGACCGGGCTATCCTTTTTGGACAACCCGGTCGTTTTGTTTATCGGGGGGGTAGTGCGACAAGCCCATTTTCTTATGCTTTTGACCCTATTCTTCAGCTGAGGGGGCCAGAGCGTTTACAATGGTGCCCTGCGCTGACCGTGTGAAGCTCCTACTGACATTCGGGGGGGTGACTTCGATGATCTTGTGGCGGATGATAGTTTTTTGGCCGTGTAGTCGATGGCGTCCCATTTGATTCCCGGCACCTCGCTCCGACGCAGACCGTAGTAGGCGGTCAGGATCACCGGAATCCGCATGGGATCGTCAATCAGCGTTTTCAACTTATCGGCGTTGTATTAGCTTCCGTGAGTATGCAGACTGTTCCTGTTCGGATATCGGTAACTTTCAAGGTTATTCTCCTAATGGGATTTCCTTATAGAAGGTCGGAACAATCTTTCGTATGCAGGAAAAATCTTCTGCAGATAACGTATCAAACAGACCGATATGGAGGGGAACCACAATCTCAGCTCCAATCTTGTCGGCAAAGCGTGCCGCATCGGTCATATTCATGTTGTTGCCTACACCGTTGACCGGCAGAAATACTGCATGGATTTTCTCAGGCAGATCTGCAAATATTGCTGTGTTGTACAAAGTATCACCGGTGATGTAGTAATTCTTATCGGATGAAAGCTCTGTAATGACTACGCCGATGGCATATGGATCACTGTGTTCGGCACGAACCGATGTAAAACGGAGTCCGTCCTGAGTCCACTCAGTATGCCGGTTGAAAGAAACATAGTTGTTTGCGCCGCCGATCTGACGTACTTTCTGCCATACGCTGTCCGGTGCCAGAACCGTAAGGCTGGTTTCGGCAGTCAGAAAATGAGTGACGGTTTCCGGATCATAATGATCCAGATGATCATGTGTGAAGATGAGAATATCCGGTTTGATACTGAAGAAACGTTCTTCCACCGGTACACGGCGGTAATTTCTTGGATTGATTTTGACAACACTATTTGAGAGATAGGGATCTATCATAACGGTACAGGAAGAGGTTTTAAAAAGTAAACCTGCCTGACCAAGCCATGTGATTTTCATAAGCCGCCTCCTGAATAATAATTATTCTGATGCAAACGTTTGGAATTCTGCATACTCGTATTTTTCTAAAGAAAAAACGGACTTTCCCGTATTTCACAGGATTGTCCGTTTTTTCTGAACATGAAGAAAACTGTTATTGAAGGAAATTCTGTGTCAGATAATATGTGCAGCGGTGTTATATTTGATTAAATCTGCACGGTTCCAATGGTTGGTCTGACTTATTCTTCTGCTGTTTCTTTGTCAGCATAGAATGTTTCAAGTGTTGCACTCCATTTCTGGGTTGCGGATGCCATCTGGGAGGCAAGCTCGCCTTCCTTAACAGACTGGAACATATTTGTGGGCGAGGGAGCGAAGGAAAGGGACATTGCAAAGTCGAAGGACATTGTCATGCCATCACGGATGATGGTGAGCATTTCAGGTACATCAGTGTCGCGGGTGTACTTGTTTTCCAGTGCAACGGTATAATATGCGGGTACTACATCCTTCATGCTGTGATATGCGAGGGTTTCCAGAACACGGCAGCTGAGACCGGGATCGGGACAGTTAACCGCAAGATAGTTGGAGTTGGAAGAGGTACCGATCTGAGTCTTGAATCTTTCCTGCTGTTCGTCATACTTGGGATACGGAACAAGACCGAAGTCGGACTCCATGTTGCGCATAACGTCGCCTTCCAGGGCGTACAGGAAGGAGAGATAGAACAGGGAACGGTCGTTTGCAAGAATTTCGGCAAACTGTCCGGGATCTTCGGACTTGGTGCTCATGATGAAGCCGGGTTCGGAACGTACCTTGTATGCCTTTTCGTAAGCACTTACCATGTGATCGTTGATGGGAGTCACAACGAATCTGCCATTTTCGTCTTTTTCAAAGAAAGGTACTTCAAGGGCGGTCTGGAAGGTACGGAAGGGGACATGACCCAGATAGGAAGCAAGAGCATCATTGTCTCTGTCAATGGCGCCGTCACCGTTGAGGTCCTTGACAGCCGCAGCACCCATCTCGATGAATTTGTCGATTACCCACTTGTTTTCCCGAACAAGAGTGTAGGGATCTTCCAGGTGGTAGTTGTCAAGAACTGTCTTGTTGAAATATACAACGCAGCAGTCCTTGTATACGGACAGGTTTACGTCACCCATGAGTGTGTACAGTGCACCGTCGATATTCAGAGCATCATACTGGTCGTAAATCCACCAAGGATTTTCAAGGTTCAGATCATCCTGCTGTGTGTAGTCCAGGAAATTGCCGTTCAGGAAGAGCGGGAGGGTCAATACAACAAAACCGGTTACAATATCATATCCGGATTCAGATGCCATAACAGAATTGGTGATGATTTTGTTGTATTCCGTGTGAGGACCGTAAACGTCAGTTGCATACTGATACTGGAACTTGATGTTGAAGTTGTCTTCCGCAATCAGACTGCGGCCGTAAACAGCGTCATTGACAATTTCGCCGGTGCTTTCTTCCACAAATTCATAAGCTTTTTCTGTGGGGACAAGCATCTGGAAGGTTCTGCCGCCGTTGTCTTCCTTGGGGATGTTCAGCGTGATCTCGGTTTCGGTTTCTTCCGTTTCTGATGCTTCCGTTTCAGGATTGATGGTACCGGGAACGGCGGAAGTTTCGGGGGCGGCTGTTTCGCTGCAGGCTACTGCCGATGTGAGCATCAGGGCTGCCAGCAAAAGTGAAAAAATACGCTTTGTCATGACCTTTTCTCCTTTAGAATAAGATTAAGATTGCTGTGTTTAGACGTATTAATGGTAGCACACAATTTTTACCGTTTCAATAAGTTGTGGAAATTTATACAAGAACATTACAGCCAATGTTCTTGCATACAGACACAATAACAATTATTTAACAGTATCAAATTATGTCAAAAATTACAAGCTCCTGACAGATGAATTTAACCGTTCAGGAGCTTTGAGATTTTTAATTTAAGATGTATTGCCGCAAACGTGTCTTACAGAATAAACTTCTGTTCCATGGGACCGGCTGTGACGTGATAGTATCCGGTGTTTTCCTTATGGAATCGGCGTTCCTCGGTGATTTCGCCCACCGTTACGTTGTAGTCGCCGTAGAAGCCGTTGAAGTATGCACGGCCGTTTTCATCCGTGACGAGGGATTCCTCGGTCTGCCATTCATGATTGATCAGACGGTCAAGTACATCGAACGCCTTTTTATGGCTCATGTCATTGCGGAGAATACCGGCATAATAACGGTTTTCGCCGCCGTATGCCATGCCGTCCACCATGTTCCACCAGACGATGGATTCCACGTATTCCTGGCTGAACCACAGACGGTACATCCGCTCGGTCAGTTCGCCCTGGATGTCTTCGGCTTCCGCTTCGTTGGAGTAGGATGGAATGGAGATTTCGGACAGATGGATGGGCAGTTTGAATTCGGAATACAGTCTGAAGATATCCATGGCACGATAGGGATTGTAAACGGCAAGCTCGGAGGCTTCGTTGCTGGTGCAGGCATGGAACTGCATACCGATGCCTTCGATCTGTGCGCCTTCGCTGAGCCAGCGCTTGAGCATCAGATAATACCTGCTCTTGTCGCCGGTGTACTGGGATGCGCCGAAGGTTTCAAAACATCCTTCATTCCAGAACAGACGGGTATAGGGGAAATATTTCTTTGCAATGTCGAAGCACCACTTTTCGTGTCCGGGTTCGTCGCAGACCGGCAGATCGCGGCAGCCAAACTCACCGTGAGCATTGCGGTAAACGGTGTACATCTCGTTGATGACATCGAGATCGAGCATATCGCTGCCGTACCGCTCCGCGATTTCACGGCTTCGTTTTTCAATCAGCATTTTCAGGGAACGCCAGTCTCTGGGAATCCACTTGGGGGTGAAGGAATTGTACATCAGACAGTGTCCCTTCATGCCGATGCGGTTTTCGCGGCAGTATTCGTGAACAATATCCAGCGCGGGACGGCGGTGAATATTGGGGGAATCCTTGGCAAACCGGGGCTTTCCCTGTTCGGGTTCCAGGGTATCCCAGTATAGAGGCATGACACCGTAGTTGAAGAGCTTCTTGAATTCTTCGCGGTAGAGGCGGTTGCGTTCTTCATCGGGGAACTGTTCCAGCAGAAACAGGGAACAGCCGAACTTGAATTCGTGACGCGCCAGTTTAACCTTTACGGGTACACCTGCTGCCGGTTTTCCGTCTGTGTCGAGAACCTTGACGGCGAACAGTCCCTTGCGGTGTGTTTCGATTCCGCGTTCGATCATGCGATCCGTGTAGGGGGATAATTTGTCAAATTGAGCGATGAGATCTCTGCGATTCATGGGAACCTCCTGTGATGATTGATGAGATCAATATCTGATTGTATTCATTATAGCACTGCGGATCCCG
Organism: Clostridia bacterium; assembly: GCA_017407225.1. Lineage (GTDB taxonomy): Bacteria > Bacillota > Clostridia > Oscillospirales > CAG-272 > UMGS1696. The sequence continues at coordinate 4,476 of JAFQWY010000249.1, forward strand.
GTTTACAAGATCAACCCGACAAAATAATGAGAACATTGAATCGGATGCTCTTGCTGCTGCGGTCAATGGAAATCACTGAAATGTGATCCGTTTTGGCTTCATATTCTTGACATCAGACCAGGCATCCTATATAATGAAATCAGATAAACTGAAAACAAAATACAGGAGGCAGATTATGCACAGACTGAAGAAAATCGGAAGCCTTTGTCCCAGAAGACCCGGGGAATTCCCGCAGTCGCGGCTGGGAATCGGCTTTGAAAAACTGGATCGGGCAGTGTTTGATCCCGAAAAGGCTTATGACAAGTTGGCAGCGATCGGCGTAAAGTGGATCCGGCTCCAGTCCGGCTGGCAGAGAACGGAACGGACGCCGGGAGTATATGATTTTGAATGGCTGGATTCCATTGTGGACAACCTGATCCGCCGTGGGATGCAGCCCTGGATGTGCCTGTGCTACGGCAATGAGCTGTATGACGAACGGGCAAAAACCGTCTACGGTGCTGTGGGATGCCCTCCCATTCACACGGAAGAACAGCGTACAGCATGGTATAATTATGTAAAAGCCGTGGCAGAACACTATGCCGGCCGTGTGACTGCCTTTGAAATCTGGAACGAACCGGACGGCAAATGGTGCTGGAAGCATGGCGTAAATGCTACGGAATATGGTGAATTCGCTGTCAATACGGCAAAAGCACTCCGCGCCGGCAATCCCGGTTCCTACATTATCGGCGGCGCACTGTGTCTGAATCCCTGTGCGTATATGAAC
>JAFQWY010000038.1 GCA_017407225.1 Clostridia bacterium
ATGTTTCCGTGATAATACTTTTCTCTGAAATACCGCACCGCTTCGGATGGCAGACCGCCGTCCCGGAGGATTTTCACGATCTCCTCCGCTGTTTCCACCGCATTTTTCCGGCACAGCGAAAGATAAACCAGTGTTTTCTCGCGATTCAGCAGACCGCAGTGAGGCAGAAGGATATTGTCAATATCCAGTTTTTCCGCCTTTGTGATGGAGTCCAGCGCCATCCGGTAACCTACCAGATAGGAGGGCACCACCGTATTCTCACCATCGTATACTCCAAGTGTTTCTGTGCTGAGGAGCAGTTTCTCCGATGCCAGATAGTATCCAACCGAGCATTTCGTATGTCCCGGCAGATCCACCGCAGTAAATTCCATATTCCCTGCCCGGATTACGTCTCCATCCTTCAAGGGGATATCCACCCTCAGCTCATCAATCCGGTCTTCGTATTCCGTGACACCACATTTCGCAGCGAATTTACGGTCCAGATCCCGCATGACGGCACGGGCAGTAGGCTTTGCGAAGATTTTCTCGGCATACTCTCCGGCTACCACCTTCACATCCGGGTACCGTGCGCAGATGTACGGGGATCCCGCTGCGTGGTCGTAGTGAGAATGGGTAAGAAAAATATAGTCAAGTTTCCTCTTTCCGAGGACTTTTCCGATATTGTCCGCCACCGCATATCCGGTAAAGGCAAATCCCGTGTCATACAGAATCGCTGTCGTTCCGTCGTCGATGAGAAATGCACTGTCGCCGGGATGGGCGCGGACATCTGTGATTTTCAGTTTCATACGATTCTCCTGTGTATTTCACTGCTTTTATTATATCACGCATCGGTGTTTTTGTAAAGCGGAACGGCTGTACACCACCGGATTTTTACGGCGCACTTGACTTCCCGTCCGGTTTATGCTATATTGGACTCAGAACAATGCATCGGAGGCAGTTATGACAAACGATCGCCATCTCCCATCCTCCCGGATTCTTGCCGGGGACTCCGCGCATGCTTACCGGGATCCCGCCGCGGTTTTCAGAAACGGCGTATACTATCTCTACTTCACGCTTGTGGAAACGGAAGAGGACGGCGGCGTGTATATGTATCTCGCTGAATCACGCTCGGCGGATCTTGTCACATGGAGTGAACCGAGGAAGCTCACTGTCCGCGACCGGTCGAAGAATTTTTCAAGCCCCGGATGCATCGTGGAGCATGACGGCAGTTATGTGATCTGCTGTCAGACCTACTGCCGGGAAAACGGAGAAAAATATGGAAACGCCAACTCCCGTCTGTACCTCTCACGCAGTGAGGATCTGGAAACCTGGTCGGAACCGGAGCTGATCCGGGTCAAAGGGGATATTCCGGAAGCCGACATGGGCAGAATGATCGATCCGTATCTGATTTTCGATGAAAAAACCGGACTCTGGAACTGCTTCTACAAGCAGAACGGAGTGAGCCGCTCTGTCTCCCGGGATCTGGTAAACTGGGAATACTGCGGACATTTCGGCGGCGGAGAAAATGTATGCATCGTCCGGAAAGACGGAAAATACTACCTGTTCCACTCCCCGGCAAACGGTATCGGCATCAAGGTCTCCGATGATCTTGTAAACTGGCAGGACACCGGTGAGCTTATCACTCTGGGACAGTCTGGCTGGGACTGGGCACGGGGCCGCATCACCGCAGGATTTGTTCTGCCGGAAGAAGACGGATATCTCATGTTCTTCCACGGATCGGGGCCCGAGGACGAATCGGTTCATTTTGATACCAACGCCAGCATCGGTATTGCATGGAGCCGTGATCTGATTCACTGGGAATGGCGGTAAACTCCACTCTGAAACAACAAATACCTCCCATCTTCTGCAGTTCATCCGCAGATTCGGGAGGTATTTTCCGATTACAATTATTTCAGCATTCCGTAGCCGCCGGCATATTTACTGACTTCGGACGCCACAACAAACACCTTATTGTCGCAGATCCGGCGGATTTCTTTCAGAACGGAAGGAGTTTCGCGCCGGGATAATACGATGAAGATCATGTTCATCTTATCCTTGGAGCCGTATCCTTCAAACACCGTATATCCGCGGTTGTTTTCTTTCAGATATCCGATAATTTTTTCCGTGCTTTCATCGCCGGCAATCAGCTCCAGGTTTGATGTGCCCAGCGCGATCTTGCTCTCCAGCGTGGATCCGAGAAACAACCCGGTCGCATATCCGATGCAGTAGAACAGCAGGAGGAACAGATTGTCCCCCAGTGTTCCGATGATTGTGGAAATCACAAGGCCCCAGATGGTGCATTCCAGAAAGCCCAGTCCTGCCGCTTTTGCCCTCTGACCTTTGACCATCATACAGGTTTTCAGGGACTGAATGGTGATTTCAATGATTTTTGCGGCGCAGACCAGCAGGCACACCACAACGGGATGGAGGGAGGCTAAAAATTCCGACATGATTCTTTCTCCTGTTTCTGTTTGTCATTCTTATGTCCGCCTGAATCAGTTCAGACAGATTTCCAGCGCGGCAACACCGGCAGCAGGCAGTGTATAGGTAAAACCTTCAACTTTCTTGACCTGAGGATCGAACAGTGCAGGGTTCATCTGTGTGATTTCCTCGGTGGAATCGCGGGCAATCTCAAAGGCCGTAACCCGATTCATATACGGAGCATTCAGATCGACGGAAACACTGCGGCTTCGGTCAGTGTTGACCAGATGCAGGTACACGGTTTTGCCGTCATCGGAAATGCTTGCATTGATATCCACACCGCATCCGTCATCCGTGTGCCAATCCAGTGCACGGGTTCCGATGTGATGGCGGTACAGCTTCATTACCTGTCCGACCGGCTGGAGATAGGGGTGACCGTCCCGTGCGGGCGTGGGCATGATCAGGGCATTCACCTGCCATCGGTTCCCGAAAAAGTCGGCCAGTGTGGCAATGTCCAGAATATCCGATGCTTTTTCGATCACGGAAAGACAGCGTGCATAGGATACCCCTGCCGCCCAGGATGACAGAACTTCGCAGCGGTTCCGTCCCGGGATGGCGTAGTGACCTTCCGTCATGGCAAGCCGCTTTCCGAAGGGGGCAGCCGCACGGCGCATATCTCCGATCCGCTTTTCAAGAGATTTGCAGGCATTCATCATGTGATGCCATGTCAGATCCGGATCCCGGCGGTATTCGGTGCCGTACAGCGGAGAATCCGGAAGACCGGAGCCGAAATGGTGATGGAATGCTATGTGCTCCACATACTCCCCTGCCCGGCTGCACATTGTCTCCGCCCACCCGCTGTCGCCCCATGCGATCAGATGCACGGAAGGATCGGCCTGCCGCATTTTTTCCGCAAACTCCACGGTTTTCCGTGAAGCAGTTTCACAGTCGAAGCCGTTTTTATCATAGGAAGTTTCGTTTCCGATCTGCCACCAGCGGATGTTGTAGGGTTCACGGACCCCGTGGCTGAGACGCAGAGGATCGTCCGGATCATTGGCATACCGGATCCATGCGGCAGCTTCGTCAGCGGTTCCCAGCCGATCCATACCGGGTCTGGGATACGCCCAATGCATCCGTCCGTCGGATTCCATATTCACCACCATCAGCGGCTCCGCATTGACCTGACGGCACAGATCGGCAAATTCATGGGTGCCGACCTGATTGGAAAACATCCCGTCCCAGCAGAGATTATGCATGGGAATCCGGCTTTCTCTGGGTCCTACCGCTTCCTTCCAGTGATAATAGGAGGCAAAGCAGCCGCCCCACCGGATCATGGTCGGACCAAGCTCCCTGATTTTTGCAATCAGTTTGGGATGCCAGCACTCGTTCAGATAGTCCCATCCGGCATCCACGGAACTGTCAGCCGTACCGAGCGGTTCCGCAAACTGCATGAACAGGTAGGGAGAAATGGCATGCTTCGGTGTCGTGTCGATATACAGTTTCATAAACAACTCCTGTAGTGTGTCAATCCTCTTACCGCACGGCACGGTGAAGAATTTCGTCCTGTACATTGGCTGCCAGATACACAAACGCCGCGCTGTATCCGCAGACTCTTACATACAGATTCCGGTGCAGATCCGGATGCTCCCGTGCTTCCCACAGAAGATTCCGGTCGATCAGATTGAACTGCAGGGAAGAGCCTTCCGCATCCAGAAATGCCTTCATAATGGAGGTCAGGATGCCCACGCCGGTCTCATCGCATTCCATACCGGGCAAGGTCAGCTCCGCACAGAACGAATCGGCAAATTCCGTGAAATCGATGGCTTTCAGACTGTGGATCAGATTCAGGGGGCTGTCCGTTTCCACAAATTCACTGGGGGAGACGCCGCGGGACAGAGGAATACCTGCCTGGCGGCCATCGGGAGTGGCTCCGATCAGTTCCCCGAGAGGACGGTAAATGTCGTGAGGATAGAATGCCGGCAGATAGGTTCCGCCCCGTCCGTTTGTCTGTCCGCCTGTGGTGCTGAGATCATGGAGAACCGCTGCGGAAAACGCATCCATATCCGCATCCCCGGTGCCATGCTTGGGCAGACGTTCCGTAATGTACCGCCGCAGCTCTTCCTCTCCGTCAAATCCATCCGCGACAATCTCACAAAAACGAGCATAGGAAACAATCCCGTCTTCAAATACCGCCCGCTTCAGCGCATACAGCGAATCGATTGCGGTCGCACATCCTGTCATGGACAGAGCGGTGGAATTGTATTTCGCGCCCCCCTCGGTCAGATCCATTCCTTTTTCCAGACATCCGGTCAGGGAGGATGAATACAGCGGCAGCGGATCAAACCGGGACCACTGACGTTCCCCTTCATTTTTCAGAGAAACAATCCGATTGATATAATCCCGGACATCCGCAAGATAGGCTTCGTACAGAGTTTCATAGTCCGGAAAATCCGCATGGCGTTCCAGAGTCCCCAGCAAAATCCGCGGCAGGCTGATCCATGTGTCCGCACGGGTACAGACCTCCGTTCCCTGCAGAACAATTTCATGGCATCCGCCGCCCACATACATCCGGGCATCCGCCGCATCCTGTCCCTGTCTGACTCTGGCCGGAATCAGCACATCATCGTTGTGCATCATCACAGTAGGCAGATCCGACAGCTGAATCACAGCGATCTTCTCAAGGAATTCCACGGGATGGGCACGGGAGATTCTGCAGTTGATCTTTGTGTCAATGGAGCGCACATTCCAGACCGCATCCAGAATCAGCTCCGTCAATTCGTTGTTAACCACCGTTCCGTCCCGGTCACATCCGCCAAGTTCAATGGTGGTGGAGGTTTCATGGTATCCCCGCGCCGCATCAAATCTGACTTCCGTATACAGAAGCAGCTGACAGAAGAGCGCAAGCACCTCATCCGGTGTGGTTCTTCCCGCATCGATATCCGCCCGGTACAGAGGATACAGCATCCTGTCAAGCTGACCGAATGTGCTGAATCCGATTCCTTCCATGGAACCTACGCACTCCCGGTAAAACAGAACGGTACACAGTCCTTCATAGAAAGTACGGGGCGGATTTGCCGGAACCCACGCGGCCGCATCGGCAATTCTGCGGTAATGAGCCCGTTCCGCATCATCCTGCACCAGCGCTTCCAGTTCTTCCGCTTTTTCACGGAACCGGTCTGCCAGCCGGAGAAGAGCACGGTTGCTCCGGATCACACAGCGGTAAAACTCCTGTTTTTTCTCATCGGTGCAGTCCTTCAGCGCATCTTCCGCCTGAGCGATGATTCCGTTGATCCCGATTTCCAGAATTCTGTCATATCCGGGACAGTGATGGTCAAAGCCCACGGGATTGTTCCAGCCATGGAGGTATCCTTCCCGGCGATCCCGTTCCGTTGCGGCAGCATAGGGATTCAGCCACTGATCCGCACTGGTGTTATGGAGATAGGAGCCTGCCGGGGACTGGAGTCCGCCCCAGGTATACCGTCCTCTTCCCGAGGAAATCTCAAAGAAAAACGGGGATTCCCGGAACAGATGCACCGGACATTCCCGGCTGAACAGCTCATGCATGGCTGTTTTCTTTTCGCAGGACGATGCATTTTCCCAGTTCTCTGCCAGTTTGTTCAGCTTTTCCAGCAGAATTCCCGTGCAGGGATCAAAGGAAGAATAGTAGCTGTCAAACTCTTCGGTTACGCGCCGTTTCAGCTCATCAATGCCGCTCAGAGTACGAATGGATGAAGTCATGGTATCAGAATCTCCTTTCCGGATACTGCCGGGTGTTTTCAGATCATGTTATAAGAACATTATAACACAGTCCGCCTGTTCTGTAAAGTGGCGTGAAAGGAAAAAGGCTGCTCCCGGGTACTGCGGAAACAGCCTGATTCTGTTGGTTTTATGCCTGCGGACGGGCAGCGTCGATCTTTTCCATCAGCATTCTTGCGATGGCAACCATGTGGTTGACACCGATTTCAATATTGGATGCATCGAATCTGGCAAGGAAATTATCCGCTTCGTAGGTGAAGTCGCCCTGATAGTCAATTTCACCCAGTGCACGTGTGATATTGTTCCAGTTCATGCTGCATCCGTAGTCGTAGGGAATGGTATGGGAATCGGATTTGTAGTTATTGTCGTGAATGTGCAGAGCACCGAGTCTGTCCTTGCCGAGTACACGGATTGCTTCATCCGGTTCTTCCCCGACCAGACCGCAGTGACCAAGATCCAGACATACGGTAAACGCATCGGGATTGTTCAGATCATCGTAATACTCTGCCAGATCCTTGCCGAGGGAGCAAACATTGGGCACGATATATCCGCGGCGCTTGTCATGTCCCCACATATTTTCCAGTGCGATTTTTGTTCCGTACTGCAGCGCAATGGGCTCCAGACGGCGGTACATGGCAAAATTGAATTCCTTCTGCGGATCTCCCTGTACCGTATATGCGATGGGGTGAACAACAACGGCGTCACATCCCAGAATACCGGCGATCTTCACGGCATTTTCCACTCTGGGTGTAATCTTTTCGTTGTATGCATCATCGCCGGATCTCCAGCAAGGGAAGGGTGCGTGAGCCTGATTCCATCTCAGTCCCAGAGCTTCCGCTTTTTCGCGCAGTTCTCTCGCAAATGCTTCAAAGTCGCAGTTGTTGAGAAAATTGGCATCGTTGGTCATACCGAACATGGAGTAATCCAGTGCCTCATAACCTGCTTTCTGGAACAGTTTAAGGCCTTCGTCAACGCCCAGTGTATTGAACACCCGGTCTGTCTGAGTGGAAAGTAACATGATGATTCACCTTTCTGATTTTTCATGAATTTTTCGATGTGTTCATTATATACAATCTGCAGAAGAATTGCAATAGTATTTCGGTTGTTTTTTCCGAATCCTAACAAAAAACTCAGGCACATTTCTGCACCTGAGTTTTATCATCAGTGAATTCAGTCCTTGTCTTCGGAATCTCCGCCATCTTCGTCAGGGTCATTCTGAACAACCTTGGCTGCGATTACACGGCGTCCGTCCGTTTCGGTGATCGTAATATGAAGATTCTCATATTCAAATTCATCGCCCTCTTCGGGAATCTTGCCCATCTGTTCGGTGATCCAGCCGCCCAGCGAAATACTGTTTGTATCGGAATCAATATCATAACGGGCACAGAAATCATAGAAATTGATGGAACAGTCCACGATGCAGGTGTCTTCCGATACTTCTCTGAAGTCTTCCACAACTTCATCGTGTTCGTCCCAGATGTCGCCCACCAGTTCTTCCAGAATATCTTCCATAGTGACAATTCCGAGGGTGCCGCCGTAATCATCCAGAACCACGGCAATATGGGATTTTTCCTGCTGCAGCAGCTTCAGCAGATCACTGATTTTTTCGGAACGGTGAATGAACAGGGGCTGTGTGGTGATCTCTTCAACGGATTTCCGGGTCATACCCTGACCCACATAGAAGTCCTTCTGATTGATAACCCCCACAATCTTATCGATGGTTTCGCTGAACACCAGAAGCCGTGAAAACCGGGTTTCGGTAAACTTATGGGCGATATCTTCCTTGGTTGCATCGGTGGGAACCGCTTCCAGATCCACACGGTGTGTCAGAATGTCCTCTGCGGTGCGGTCGGTGAATTCGATGGCGTTCTTGATCAGGTCGCCTTCGTCCGTATCGATGCTGCCGTCCTGCTGAACTTCTTCCACAAACATCAGAAGTTCTTCCTGGGACATCCTGTCGTCTTCCTTGGATGCGAACAGTTTGGAAATCAGTTTTTTCCATGCGGAGAACAGAATATTCAAAGGCGTGAGAAACACCAGCAGAATCCGCATGAAAGGTGCCGAGAACATGGCAAAGGATTCAGGAAAGTCTTTGGCGATGCTTTTGGGCGTGATTTCACCGAATATCAGAACCGCAACAGTGGTGACAATGGTGGACACGGTAGCACCCATGTCTCCCAGCAGCTTGACAAACAGAACGGTTGCGAGAGATGAAAGCAGGATGTTCACGATATTGTTGCCGATGAGAATGGTGGAAATCAGCTTGTCGTATTTGTCCGACAGATCCAGAGCCGTCTCTGCACGCTTGTTGCCTTTTTCGGCAAGGGTCTTCATCCGCGTTTTATTCATGGAAAGAAATGCGGTTTCCGTTGCCGAAAAGTATGCGGATCCGATGAGACAGACTCCCATAATGATCAGGGAAGGTATACTTATATCACTCATGATGATTTACTCCTGTATGTATGACAGCGCAACGCAAAAAGGCATACTTCCGCTCTTATCTCAAAAAGCAGACATATGCCGACACTATTCGATTGAACGCAATAGGGTTATCGTCCTCGTCGCTGTCCATTGGGGATCGTTTTCCTCCGGGAATGTATTTGCATTATTATATCAGAAACCGTCTGTTCCGTCAAGCATAACTCCGCATTCCTGTCAATTGTTCAAAAACAGTTTACAATTTACTCATCCCGATCCGCAGAAACCCTTGATTTCAGCCCGGAATTGTGGTATGCTATTCCTATATTCCAAGCAACGGAGGCTGTTATGATTCTGGAACACGGACGCCCCGCCAATGCGGATGAGCGTCTTCCGAAAGAAAAGCGTGTTTATGATTTTCTGGATTCCCTCGGGGTTTCCTACGAACGTGCCGACCACGAAGCGGCAATGACCATGGAGGTCTGTGAAGAGATCGACAAAACTCTCGGCACAGCCATCTGCAAGAATCTGTTTCTCACCAACCGCCAGCAGACTGTTTTTTATCTTCTGATGATGCCGGCGGACAAGGTATTCAAAACCAAGGATCTGTCCGCACAGATCGCATCCTCCCGGCTTTCCTTCGGTTCCCCGGAGCATATGGAGGAGCTGCTGGATATCACCCCCGGTTCCCTCAGTATTCTCGGGCTGATGAATGATTCCGGAATGAAAGTAAATCTGCTGATTGATGAAGATATCCTCACCGGCGAATCCATCGGCTGCCATCCCTGCATCAATACCTCCAGTCTGAAAATATCAACATCCGATATGGTGGACAGAATTATACCCGCACTCGGTCACAAGCCAGTCATGGTTCACCTGTAACGCTGCATAATTTCATATCTCTGCACGGATTCTGTTGACAAGCCGCCGGATTTGCGGTATAATATAAGGTATATTTCCGGTATCCCCTGTATTTTTCAATATTTTTCTATATTCATAAGGAGCGCATATATGGCTAAGAGCATTCAGGATGTACTGGCGCTTATTCAGGAAAAAGACATCAAGATGATCGACTTCAAGATGGTTGACATCAACGGTCAGTACCGTCATGTAACCATTCCTGCCCAGAACTTCTCCGAAGACACCATGAAGAGCGGCATCGGTTTTGATGCTTCCAACTACGGCTATGCTGTAGTCGAAAAGAGCGACATGGTGTTCATCCCCGACCCTGACACCGCTGTGATTGACCCCTTCTGCGAAATCCCCACCCTGTCCATGACCGGCAATGCCATGATCATCGACAATCCCGAAAACCGTCCCCTGCCCCAGTATCCCCGCAACATCGTCCGCGCAGCTGTGCAGAAGATGAAGGATGACGGTGTGGCTGATACCATGCTGATCCTGCCCGAATTCGAATTCTACCTGTTCGACCAGGTTGGCTGGGAAGTCAGCGGCCGCGAAATCAGCGCATCCGTCGACGCAAAGCAGTCCTACTGGAACAGCTCCACCGAAGGCAAGGGCGTTGTGGTTCCCAAGCAGAAGAACTACCACATCGCGAAGCCCTTCGACATTTCCTACGACTGCCGTTCCGAAATGTACCTGCTCATGAAGGAAATGGGCATCGAGATCAACTACCATCATCCCGAAGTTGCCGCATCCGGCCAGTTCGAAATCGAACCCCAGCTGGGCGAAATGGTTCACATGGCTGACGCAACCATGATGATCAAGTATATCATCCACAACACAGCTCTCAAGTACGGCAAGACCGCAACCTTCATGCCCAAGCCCATCTACGGCGAAGCAGGCAGCGGTATGCACGTTCATATGCTCCTGATGAAGGACGGTCAGCCCGTGTTCTCCGA
>JAFQWY010000250.1 GCA_017407225.1 Clostridia bacterium
AAATTCGCAAAAGTTTTCTGGGGAATAGCCCCCGTGGAAAGTGAGGTGATCAAAAATGGGTCAGAGGGGTCCGAAACCCGGCTCCGGCGGCAGACCGAGAAAGCCGTTGTCCGATAAGATTCTGGATGGAAATCCCGGCAAGAGACCGCTGACGGTCATTGAATTCAAAGACAGCGCGGTTGATCTGGAAGGTCAGGTCATGCCGAAGCCTTCCGATTATCTTTCCGCAAAACAGAAGGACGGCTCAACGCTCTGTGCCGCCGAGATTTACGAAAATGTGTGGCGATGGCTTGCCGAACGCAAATGCGCCGCCATCGTTTCGCCGCAGCTGATCGAACGATATGCGATGGCAAGCGCGCGATGGATTCAGTGTGAAACGATCACCAGTGAACTCGGATTTCTTGCCAAGCATCCGACGACAGGCGCGGCGATCCAGTCACCGTATGTGGCGATTGCGAACACCTATATGACGCAGGCGAACCGTCTGTGGTCGGAGATATTCCAGATCGTCAGGGAGAACTGCTCCGGCGAATACGGCGGCGCGTCTCCCGAGGATGATGTGATGGAACGGCTTCTTGAAGCAAGGAGAGGAAAAGGATGAACATCGTAAAATTCAACGAATCGCTTGAAAAGCATAAAACAATTCTGACCGAACAGCAGTATCGGACGCTTCGCGGACTGGCGGCAAGCGGAGATCTCGATGGTGCTGTCAAGGGATTACACAAATTACTCCGGAGGTACAGACGAAATGGAACTGCAAAAAATCGCGGTTGAGCGGCTGATCCCCGCCGATTACAACCCGCGAAAGGATTTGAAACCGGGCGACGCCGAATACGAAAAGCTGAAACGCTCCATTGAGCAGTTCGGTTATGTCGAACCGGTCATCTGGAACAAAACGACAGGCCGTGTGGTCGGCGGTCATCAGCGGCTGAAAGTCCTCATCGACATGGGCATCACCGAAGTGGACTGTGTTGTGGTTGAACTTTCCGAAGAGAAGGAAAAGGCTCTCAACATCGCCCTCAACAAGATTTCCGGCGAGTGGGACAAGGAAAAGCTGGCTCTGCTTATCACTGATCTGCAGGGCGCGGATTTTGATGTGTCCCTCACTGGCTTCGAGCCTGCCGAACTTGATGACCTGTTCAAAGACAGCATGAAGGACAGGATCAAAGAGGACGATTTCGATGTGGAATCCGAGCTGAAGAACCCAACTATCACCAAACCGGGTGACATCTGGACGCTCGGGCGGCACAAACTGATCTGCGGTGACAGTACCCTGCCGCATACATACGAAATGTTGATGGGTGATACCAAAGCGAACCTCGTCATCACCGATCCGCCGTACAACGTAAACTACGAAGGCTCTGCTGGTAAAATCAAGAATGACAACATGGAGAACGATGCGTTCTACGGATTCCTGTTCAACGCTTTCGTGAACATGGAACATTTCATGGCAGACGATGCTTCCATCTACGTTTTCCATGCGGACACCGAAGGTCTGAACTTTCGCAAGGCGTTCTCGGATGCGGGGTTCTACCTGTCCGGGACGTGTATCTGGAAGAAACAGTCCCTCGTTCTCGGACGTTCTCCGTACCAGTGGCAGCATGAACCGGTGCTGTTCGGATGGAAGAAGAAAGGCAAGCACCTCTGGTACACCGGACGGAAGGAATCGACGATCTGGGAATTCGACAAGCCGAAGAAGAACGGCGATCATCCGACGATGAAGCCGATCCAGCTTCTGGCGTATCCCATCATGAACTCCTCCATGAGCAATACCGTGGTTCTCGATCCCTTCGGTGGTTCGGGTTCTACACTGATCGCCTGTGAGCAGACCGACCGAATCTGCAGAACCATTGAGTTGGACGAAAAGTTCTGCGATGTGATTGTGAAGCGGTACATCGAGCAGGTGGGCGGCAGTGATAAAGTTTCTGTTCAGCGGGATGGGCTGACTTACGCTTACGATGAAGTCGTAAAAGAAAACGAGGAAACAGCTTAACCGTCTCCTCGTTCTTATTCAGTTCTTCCGTGTCGGCTTTACATTCACGTCCGGCTTGATGTCGCCTTCGATCTTACCGTGTTCTTCCTCGAACTTCTTGATATTCTCGCGGATCAGCACCAGAATGTGGCTGTTCACCGAACGTCCTTCGTAATCCGAAACGAACCCCAGTTTTTCCAGCATTTCTTCCTCGATCCGGATGGAAACACTCTTAATAGCCATACAAACTCCTCATAACAGATATATTGTATGTTTATTTTATATCTGTTATGTGCTATAATGTTGCGTATAGATATACCGTATATCTATAATATTTTCACAATTGGAGGACGTTATGAAAGTGGCTGTGATCGGTTCGAGAGGGATCATCATCAACAATCTGCAGGATTATTTACCGGAAGGGACAACGGAAATTGTGTCGGGCGGGGCGAAAGGTGTGGACACCTGCGCGAGGGATTTCGCACTTGCCAACGGTATCACGCTGACGGAGTTCAAGCCGGAGTACAACCGCTACGGCAGAGGTGCGCCGCTGAAGCGGAACATCACCATCATCGAATATGCCGACATGGTTCTGGCGTTCTGGGACGGCAAGTCCAAGGGGACGAAGTTCGT
>JAFQWY010000251.1 GCA_017407225.1 Clostridia bacterium
CTGATTCTGGAAAACGGAATTCCATTCTCTGTGAAACTCGATACGGTTCCGGAAAATCCCGGTCTGGAAGCGATGAAGAAAGCAAGCCGCATCGCCGAAGAAAACGGCATCGCGGATATGTCTCTGGAAGAAATCAATGCGGAAATCGCGGCGGTACGGGAATGAGGGAATGGCATGGTTTATTATGCTGTCATTGACACCAACGTACTGATTTCCGCTATGCTGAAGTGGAATTCCGTTCCCGGAAATGTCCTCGAATTCACGTTCAGCGGGACGATTGTTCCCGTGCTGAACGAACATATTGTCCGTGAATACCGTGAAGTGCTCAGCCGGCCGAAATTCAAATTCCCGAAGGATATCATTGATACCATCGTAAGCGAAATCGAGCGGCTCGGTATTTATATTGACGCCCCCGAGCTGGAAGTCGAACTTCCCGATCCCAAGGACCGTGTCTTTTATGAAGTGGTCATGGAGGAACGGAACACGGAGGATGCGTATCTGGTAACCGGAAATCTCAAGCATTTCCCGGAAGAACCCTTTGTCGTTACGCCGAGACAGATGATCGACATTATTGTCGGCAACATGGAAGAATAGCAAATATCCCGTAAAGCATCTATCGCAAGGTAGGTGCTTTCTTTATGCCCAAATTCAAGGAGATAACCACAATGTCCATATTCACAAGTCTGTTCCGTTCCCGCGACAAGCCTCAGAACCGCACTGTTGGCAGTAACTACAGCTTTTTCATGGGCGGCACAACATCCGGCAAAACCGTGACCGAACGTTCCGCCATGCAGATGACCGCCGTGTACTCCTGTGTCCGCATCCTCGCAGAAGCTGTGGCAGGACTGCCGCTGCACCTGTACCGCTACACTGATGACGGCGGCAAAACAAAAGCTATCGACCATCCTCTGTATCATTTGCTCCACGATGAGCCGAATCCTGAGATGAGTTCTTTCGTGTTCCGCGAAACGCTCATGACACATCTGCTCCTGTGGGGGAACGCCTACTCGCAGATCATCCGAAATGGAAAAAACGAGATCATTGCGCTCTATCCCCTGATGCCGAACAAGATGACGGTCGAGAGGGACTCCTCCGGTCAGCTTTACTACAGCTACTATCGTGGTTCGGATGAAGCATACCGTGAGCGCGAAAATACCGTCATTCTCCGTCCATCCGATGTCTTGCATATCCCTGGACTCGGCTTCGACGGTCTGGTCGGCTACAGCCCTATCGCTATGGCGAAAAACGCCATCGGCATGGCAATCGCCTGTGAGGAATACGGCGCGAAGTTCTTCGCCAACGGCGCAGCTCCCGGCGGTGTACTGGAACATCCCGGTACGATCAAGGACCCTGCACGTGTGCGTGAAAGCTGGCAGTCCACGTTCGGAGGCAGTGGGAACGCAAACAAAATCGCCGTCCTCGAAGAGGGGATGAAATACACGCCGATCGGTATTGCACCCGAACAGGCACAGTTTCTGGAAACCCGAAAGTTTCAGATCAACGAAATTGCTCGAATTTTCCGTGTCCCGCCGCACATGGTCGGGGATCTGGAGAAGTCGAGCTTTTCCAATATTGAACAGCAGTCCCTTGAGTTTGTGAAATACACGCTCGACCCGTGGGTGATCCGATGGGAACAGTCCATACAGAGATCCCTGCTGAGTGCAAATGAAAAGTCACAGTATTTCGCCAAGTTCAATCTCGAAGGGCTGCTCCGAGGGGACTATCAGTCACGTATGCAGGGTTACGCCGTCGGTCGGCAGAACGGATGGATGTCCGCAAATGACATCCGCGAACTGGAGAATCTCGACCGGATTCCCGAGGAGGAAGGCGGTGACCTTTATCTGATCAACGGCAATATGCTCCCGATGAAAAACGCCGGAGCCTTTGCCGATAACATAAATACTAACGGAAAGGAAGATGAAAACGATGAAGAAGTTTTGGTATTGGACGGAGCCAATGCGGTGGTCGAATCTGGCATCGACGGAAACAGCACCGGCGGAGAGGATTCTGCACCTGAACGGCACCATCGCCGAGGAAAGCTGGTTTGACGATGATGTCACGCCCGCTATTTTTGAGAACGAACTGAAGTCCGGTGACGGTGACATTACCGTCTGGATCAACAGTCCGGGCGGCGATTGTGTCGCGGCGGCGCAGATTTACAATATGCTGATGGACTACAAAGGCTCCGTCACCGTGAAGATCGACGGTATCGCCGCATCTGCCGCATCCGTCATTGCGATGGCAGGTTCCAAGGTGCTGATGTCCCCTGTGTCCATGCTGATGATTCACAATCCCATGACTGCCGCATTCGGCAATTCTGCGGAGATGCAGAAAGCCATTGATATGCTCGGCAGTGTGAAGGATTCCATCCTCAACGCCTATGAAATCAAAACCGGAATGTCCCGCACGAAGCTGTCTCATCTGATGGATGCGGAAACTTGGATGGACGCAAACAAGGCAATGGAACTCGGTTTTGCGGATGAAATCATGAAACGCAGTGTGGAGGATATCGAAACTCCTGCTGTGTCCATGATGTATTCCAAGGCGGCTGTGGTCAACTCCCTCATGGACAAGATCGCCGCCAAGTGCAAAATCGAGAAGCCGGATGAACCCGTACAGCCGCCTGAACCCGAAACAACCGGTCGTAAGGTCGATGACCTGTATGACCGACTCAATCTGATGAAATTTTAAGGAGGAAACACAATGACTATTCATGAACTGCGCGAAAAGCGTGCAAAGGCATGGGAAGC
>JAFQWY010000252.1 GCA_017407225.1 Clostridia bacterium
CCTTTGCATCCGAACAGAAACGCCGCGCCTATCTCTACACCATTGCATCCAACGTGTGCATGGATTATTTCGCATCCCATACTCCCACGGAGCCGCTGGAGGAGGATATCCCAGCACCGGAGCATGACAGGGATCTGTCCGTTGTTCTGGAATCCGCACTTGCGAAACTGCCGGATCCTCAGCGGGAAGCCGCCATGCTTTACTACTACAGCGGATTCCGGGTGAAGGAGATTGCACAGATCCAGAACGCCACGGTATCGGCAGTGAAAAGCCGCCTGAAGCTGGCGCGTGACACTCTGCGGCGTATTTTAAGTGACAAGGAGGGACTCTTATGAGACTCACCGACAGGAAAATGAAAAAACTGATGCGGGAGCATCCCATCCGGGTCAATCCTGCAAAAAAGGAAGAATTTCTGAAACAGATTCAAAGTGAAACAGGAGGAATACCCATGAAAAAACGGAATCTCAGACCCATTCTGGCGGCAGTGATTGCGCTCATCGGCGTGACAATGCTGGTATCCGCCGGTGCTGTTGCCTATTATTACCGGACGCCGGGGGGCAATCTTGTGGATGAGAGCGGAAATATTGCCGAAACCATCACAGAAGCCGATTCCATGGTAAACGACCGTACCATCTCAAACGGCGAAGTCACCATCGCATCCGTCACGTGGGCACAGGCGGAAAACCACACCACCCTTGCCGTATGGCTCCCCGCCGACGAACCGGAACTGCTCAATCCCGCCGCTATCGTCAACGGAAAAGAATATCCTCTGACAAAGAAAACCTTCAATCTCACCGGCGGCATGATCGGCTACACCGCAGTGGATGTACCCAAGCCGGAAACGCTGAAAATCCGCTGTGACTCCCCGGCCTTTGAGGAAACCGTCAATTTCCCTCCGGAGAATATCATGAGCGAATGCACCATCGGCGGCATCACCCTGTTCGGTTCCGCATCCGGGAATACGGTATATCTGGGCGTGAACGATGAGAATTATCTCACCTCCGAGCTGTTCAGAAACGCCGAGCTGGTT
Organism: Clostridia bacterium; assembly: GCA_017407225.1. GTDB lineage: Bacteria > Bacillota > Clostridia > Oscillospirales > CAG-272 > UMGS1696. Next base: position 1,031 of record JAFQWY010000252.1, read on the forward strand.
GATGTCAATGCGGACTTCGCCTCAGTCATCGACAATACCGGCGCAGAATGCTCTGCAACCACAGGCGGTACCAACCGTGGGGACACTCTGATCTCCCTGGAACGCTACGAAATTCCCGAAGGAAACACCATAGTTTCCCTAAAAGCCGAACAAATCAAAATTATCTACAGTTATTTTATCGCCGCAATAGAAGGCAAGGCCCCCTCTGTAAAAGTACCCCTGCCCGCTGACTGTGAAACTGTCAAAGGGAACTGGAAGCTGATCGATGATAACGGTATTTCCTATATCATCAACAGTATCTCCCGGACCGGCAATGATCTCACCCTTACATCAGACAGCGGTCTGCGCATAGGCAGCGAAAGAATTCCCGGAACATACTGCTATGTCGGAATCCAAAGTTTCGGTATGCAGTCAGGCGGCGGAAGCAATGAGAAATGGACAATGAAAACAGACAATGTGGAACAGTTTGCCGACGAAAACGGGGATATCGAACTCTGTATCACGGAACTGCGTCTGGGTTATCCCGGCGACTGGCACCTGGATTTCGCGGAATAAGGCGCATTTTCTCCGAAAAATCCCCCGAATTCCCTTGAAAAATCCCACCCGGTATGCTATAATAAATCCAAATCAATTCAATTTATTTACGGAGGATTTTACCAATGGGCAAGTTCGTTATCAAGCAGACCGCTACCGGTTACAAGTTCGACCTCAAGGCAGGTAACGGCGAAGTGATCGCTACTTCCGAAATCTACACCACCGAAGCTGCGTGCATCAAGGGACTGGAATCCGTTAAAGCATGCTGCGTGGGCGAAGTAGAAGACCAGACCGTTGAACCCATCGAAGCAAAGAAGCACCCCAAGTTCGAACTCTACACCGACAAGAGCGGCGATTTCCGTTTCCGTCTCAAGGCAAAGAACGGTCAGATCATCGCTACTTCCGAAGGTTACAAGACCAAGCCCAGCTGCGAAAACGGCATCGAAAGCGTTAAGAAGAACGCTCCCGATGCAGAAGTTACCAAGGCTGAATAATCACGCAAAGCAAAAACCGCTGGTTCCGGATTTCCCGGTATTCCAGCGGTTTTCTGTTGTTCAGATTCCGTACAGCTCACGGCGTACTTTCAGCGCCAGCTTCGGCTCCCGGGTTGTCACGTTCCAGACTTCCGGCAGACTCATAAGCCGCCGCATATCCTCCTCACGGTTTACCGTCCATACGGAAAGGTGATAACCGTATTCCCGGATTTTCGCAAGCACACCCTCGTTTACCATACCTGCATCCATGTTCACCATACGGTACCGGTCGCCCATGGCACGGAGCTTCGCGCAGTTTTCCGCAAGCTCCTCCGCTTCGTGATCGGAATGCCACATTCCCAGCCACCAGTCACACTCACCATTATCGAGTTTTGCAGCATCCTCATCGCTGACGGAGCCGGCGCAAAGCACCCGATGGGCGATTCCGTAGGTTTGGGCCAGTTTCATGCAGGGCTCAGCCAGTCCGAAAGACTTGCAGTCGCACTGCATCATCATTTTTTCATCCGCCGCCACCAGCTCATAGCACTGAGCAAGTGTGGGACATCCCTCATATTCGCCCTTTTCATCGTGGGTCAGATACAGAACGCCGCCGGATTCGTGTACATCGATTTCCAGGCATTCCGCACCGCTGGCAATCGCCGCCTTCACGTGCTCCAGACTGTTGTCGGGTGTTTTTTCACAGCCGGAATGCGCGGTAATGATGGGATACGCCTTCTCACGGCTGTACAGCATTTCAGTAATGTATTTCATATCGGTCCCTCCTGCGTTTTTGTACAGTATAGTACAAAATCCGCGCAAATGCAACAAAAAAATGCCGCTGTCCGGAAATCTTCCCGGAAAACGGCATTTTTGATTGGTTCAGATAACGGACTCAGTCACCGAGCAGAGCATTCAGCATGATCTGCAGGATGGAAGCAAAGGGGAATATCAGCCATGTCAGGTGCCAGTAGCCTACAACGATGCTGAAGAGAAAATACAGAATCGTGGTACCGATCCAGAGAATTCCGGACAATCCGCCCTTCATCACCTTTTTCAGACTGATGCCGCGGACACGGTTGTATTTCTTCACCATGCCAAGCACAATCTGTCCGATGACGGTCCACAGAAATATGAGCCATGACACTTCCCATCCGCCGAAAGTGAAGCTGAACAGGAAATAAACAATCACCGAAGCGATCCACATACATCCGGAAATCCGTCCCAGGTTTTTAGAGAGCCACTTGTAGGAGAGCTGACGGCTGTTCCGTTCCCTGTCCTCGTCGGTTTCCGGAAGGCTGTTCAGCAGTTCCTGAATCTTGTCCACATCCCGGAGAACCGCACGGTAGGCATCCAGTTCACTCATGCCCGCCCGGATTCTGGCATCGTATTCCTCGCTCATCTGCTGTGCCAGCTCGTCGTACTTTTCGGCAGCGGCGGCAGTTCCGGCAGATTCACAGAGTTTTCTGATTTTTTTGTTGAGTTCTCTTTTCATAAGCGGTTTTCGTCAGTCTGCAAGGGAGGTTACTGTCCAGTCAAGACCGTAATCGTTGTAAATGTAGGTATCGTCCGGCAGGAACAGTGCATCCTGTGCAAATACGTCGCCGTTGCCCACGCGCATGGTATAGGGATTATACTCGCCGCGGTAGAAGGAAACATGAACGTGCTTGCCGGAAGAAATACCGTAGTCACCGGAATGATAGAAATATTCGCCCTGCGTCAGTCCCTGTCCCACATACAGATCGGAAATGTTGTTGTCGTGGAGGAAAATCGCAGTCATGTAATCATAGGAGCCGTCCGCATACCGAACAGGGCCGGTACTCTGGATCCAAACCGCGTTGCAGGCAATTTCCGTTGCATCAATCCGTACAACCGTTGCATTGAAGGGCGCACGCACCATGCCTTCGGTGGGCTGGATATCCAGCGCATTCTGCATCTGATGGGAATATGTATCGAACGCACCCTGGGTCACAACCAGAGAATCGGCAACCCAGACGGCAAGTTCTTCACCCTCCGCATTGACAACGCCCTGACGTTCAAACTCCCAGGTATCGAAAGGCGCGCTGATTTTATCTGCCAGAACAACGGTACCGCCGTTTTTATCGGGATCATCGGAAGTCAGGCACATTCCCTCGCGGACCGCGGATTCGATGCTCCATGTGCCGTCCGGTGTGCCTGCTATACGGAATTCCATCGCGTTGCTGCGGTAGGAGCTGTAAAGTCCGGTTACGTCGGAGGAATCGGTTGCGCCGATAACTCTGCCGTAGCCGTTCTTGGAAGCCGCAGAGTAAATATAGTAGGTGCCGCGTTCGGTTCTTTCCACGCGGAAGGTCTGGGTGATGTCATCGGTGTCTTCCCACAGTGTGACGCCCACGCCTTCGTAGTCGTTGTTCATGCCGGTGACAGCCACATTCAGCAGCTTGCCGCCGTTCATGGCCTTGATTTTATAATATCCGTCGGGAAGTACCCATTCTTCCCCGTATCCGACCGCGTCCATGTAGCGGTTTGTCTCGGCTGCATCCTCATTCCACAGGAAGAAAATCGCATCCTGATAGGAAATCGCACCGGATTCCACAAGGAGGTCGGAGAACACCCGATCCGAATCTCTGACAGTGGTGCGAAGGGTGTTGTACATGGCAGTCACCGCACCGCCCCGGGTCAGAGGAGCATCTTTTTCCGTTACGCACAATCCAATGGAACGGGCACATTCCGCCGCTTCTTCCGGAGTTACATCGGATCCGTAATATCCCAGCGCATAAAGCATATAGCTCATGAACTGTTCCACGGATTCCGCCGCACCGGGACCGTAGGAAGAAGTATGCGTCATATTATTCAGAAGACCGCACCGGTAGAGGTATCCCACATAATCGGAAGCCCATCCGGGAACGTCATCGAAGGGGTGACAGTATCTGCGGCTGAGTGCCTCTTCTTCCGCTCCCAGCAGACGGACGGCAAACACCGCCGATTCCACCCGGGTCAGACCTTTTTCCAGAGAAAACTCAATACCGCCGCCGGGTTTGGTTCCGCTTCCGGTCAGCATTCCGAGATAGTACATCCGCATGGCGGCGTCATTTTCGTCAAGCTCCGCACCCACGGAGATTTCCGAATCGAAGCACTCGGGAATTGCGATTTCTTCCCCGTCTTCCGCGGCGGACTGCATCTGTTTCAGAGCCTTGTCAATGGTATACGTAAGTTCACCCGGTCTGCCGAACATAATCTCACTGCGGTCAAAAGCAGCGCCGACGGGAGTTACCAGAGTCAGCACACTCAAAAGAACTGCGGCAGCACGGGTCAATGTATTTTTTGCCATAATCGATCCTTTATTCAAAGATTATTTTGAAACAAGCCATACCAATTTATATTATACCGCATTGCCGCCGATTTGTCAAGCATACAAAAGAAATCCTCATAAAACAGGAAGGATTTCAGCCTGTTTATGAGGATTCATGTAAATATTGTTCCCTGTCAGCGGTTCAGCAGGTACTCTTTCAGAAGCGTGCACCGCACCACATGGCGGTCATTTGCGATCATCTGCTCCAGCACCGAAGTTTTGCCTACCAGAATCACCATTTTCGATGCACGGGTGACCGCGGTATACAGCAGGTTCCGTGAGAGAAGCATGGGCGCGCACTGATACAGGGGTACGATCACCACCGGGTACTCGCTTCCCTGACTTTTGTGCACCGTGATGGCGTAGGCGTGGTCGATTTCGTCAAGCTGTGTGAAATCCAGCACGCACCGCCGTTCATCAAACTCCACGGTCATGAGGTTTTCTTCGGAATCGATATCCGTTACCACGCCGATATCTCCGTTGAAAATGCCCATTCCGCTCCGTCCGTCGTCGGTTTCCCACTCCACAGTGTAATTATTCTTGGTCTGCATGACCCGGTCACCGACGCGGAAGATCAGATCCCGGGATTTCCGTTCTTTCTTTGCCCTGTCCGGAGGATTGAGCGCCGCCTGAATCCCCGTATTGAGGACTTCAGTGCCGCTCAGCCCTTTCCGGGACGGTGTGATCACCTGAATTTTTGACTGAATATCCATCCCGTAGGTACGGGGCAGCCGGTTCTGAATCAGATCCACCACCGTTGCGGAAATTTCTTCTTCGCTGCTGCGCCGGATCAGGAAGAAATCCGCGTCGATGCTCTTATTCTCCGTGGAGGGCATCATGCCTTCGTTGATCCGGTGGGCGTTGGTGACGATCATACTGCTGCCGCTCTGCCGGAAAATCTCTGTAAGCCGCACTGTCGTGAAGACCCCGGACGCCAGAATATCCCCCAGCACATTCCCGGCTCCCACGGACGGAAGCTGGTCGGAGTCGCCGATGAGTATGAGACGGGAACCGTTCTTCATGGCGCGCAGGGTGGATTCCATCAGCAGAATGTCGATCATAGAGGCTTCGTCAATGATGAGCACGTCCGCATCGATGGTGTTGTCCTCGTTCCGCAGGAATTTGGATCCCATCTCGTCCGCGGCGTCCATTTCCAGAAGCCGGTGGATGGTCTTGGCTTCGTGGGAGGTGGCTTCGCTCATCCGTTTTGCCGCCCGTCCCGTGGGAGCTGCCAGCGCGATTTCAAAATCCAGCGTGGAAAAGATGGAGATCAGCCCCTTGATGATGGTGGTCTTACCGGTACCGGGGCCGCCGGTCAGCACCATGACACCGCCGGACAGCGCCGACAGCAGTGCCTGACGCTGAGCATCCGCGTAAGTGATCCCGGACTGGGATTCGCATTTCTGGATCAGCAGCACCGAATCATGGGTATCCATCCGGGGGCACAGCCGATCCAGTGCCTGCAGTTTTTCCGCCGTGTAGGTTTCCGCCGCATAATACCTGGGCTCGTACACATACCGCACATTGTTCTTCCGCACCTGCACCAGTGACAGATCCTCACAGGCCTTTTCCACGCACTGCTCCACTCTTCCACGGTAATTCAGATCACTGTCGAACAGCAGATCCACCGCGCACCGGCACAGATCGTCGAAGGGCAGGCAGGTATGTCCGGAGCGCGATGCTTCTGTTTTCAGCACATAGGACAGCCCGTGGATGATCCGTTCGTCGGAATCGGTGTCCAGCCCCATATTCATGGCAATCTGGTCGGCACGGCTGAAGCTGATCCCCCAGAAATCCTCGCAGAGCCGATAGGGGTTGTTCCTGATCCGGTCAACTGCCGCTCCGCCCCACTTTTTGTAGATTTTCATGGCAGTCTGGGGTGTGAAGAAGTCCCTGCAGAACATCATGACCGCTCTCGCACCGGAAATGGCACGGAAGTTTTCGGACATTGCCGCCGCTTTCTTCTTTGTGATCCCGGAGATATCCGTCAGCCAGTCGGGGTGATTCTCGATGACATCGAAGGCATCGGTGCCGAACATTTCCACGATTTTCTGGGCAGTCTTCGGGCCGATTCCCTTGACCGCACCGGAGGCCAGGTACCTGAGAATATCCCCCTGTTCTGCGGGCAGTTTTTTCTCATAGGTTTCCGCCGCGAACTGCCGTCCGTAGACCTTGTGGGTGGTCCACTTTCCGGCGCAGGTGATCTTGTCCCCCTCCGCCAGATAGGGAATGATTCCGGTCACAGTCACCGGATGCCCTTCCGTATCCTCCAGCTCGCAGACAATGTACCCGTTTTCCTCGTTCTGATAAATAATGGAATCCACAATTCCGGAGACGGTTTCAAGCTCATCCGGTGCCGTATTCATTTTCTGCTGGTTCATGTCCGTCTCCTCTCGTCGAGGGTGTTATGGATGAAAATCGTGGAATCCGGTTGCCCGAACTCCACGATGTCAGTTTTCTCAGAAATTGAAAGTCGCCTTGATGTCGTCGGCAAAGTCAACCTTTTCCCAGGGAGCGTTCAGGTCTTCTCTGCCCATGTGACCGTAAGCGGCAAGATCGCCGTAGATGGGTCTGCGCAGGTCGAAGCGGCTGATGATCGCTGCGGGACGCATATCGATCTTTTCGGTGATATAGTCGGCGATAACCAGGTCGTCCACCTTGCCGGTGCCGAAGGTGTCAAGCATTACGGATACGGGACGAGCCACGCCGATTGCGTATGCCAGCTGAACTTCGCAGCGTTCCGCGATGCCGGATGCCACTACGTTCTTTGCGATATAGCGTGCCATATAGGAAGCGGAGCGGTCAACCTTTGTGGGGTCCTTGCCGGAGAATGCGCCGCCGCCGTGACGGGAGTATCCGCCGTAGGTGTCAACGATGATCTTACGCCCGGTGAGACCGGAGTCACCCATGGGGCCGCCGATTACGAAACGGCCGGTGGGGTTGACGTAAATTCTGGTGTCGTCGTCAAACATATCCGTATCAACGGTGGGACGGATTACGTGTTCGATGATGTCGCGGCGGATCTGATCCAGGGAAACTTCGGGGTCATGCTGGGAGGAAACAACCACGGTGTCAATGCGGACAGGGGTGTTGCCTTCGTATTCCACGGTAACCTGAGTCTTGCCGTCGGGTCTGAGGTATGCCAGAGTGCCGTTCTTGCGGACTTCGGTCAGCTTCTTCGCCATCTTGTGAGCCAGGGAAATGGGCAGGGGCATCAGTTCGGGAGTTTCGTTGCAGGCGTAACCGAACATAAGGCCCTGGTCACCCGCACCGGTATCGGCATCCGCATCAGTGTCGCCGGCTTTAGCTTCCGCAGACTTGTCAACGCCAAGCGCGATGTCGGGGGACTGCTCGTGGATGGAGTTGATGACCGCGCAGGTGGAGCCGTCGAAACCGAACTTTGCACGGCTGTAGCCGATATCGAGCACGGTCTTGCGTACGATTTCCTGAATGTCAACGTAGGAATTTGTGGTGATTTCGCCCATAACCATGACCATACCGGTGGTGCAGCAGGTTTCGCAGGCAACACGGGACATGGGGTCGGCACGGAGCATTTCGTCCAGGATCCGGTCGGAAATCTGGTCGCAGATTTTATCGGGATGTCCTTCGGTAACGGACTCGGAGGTAAACAGCTTTCTCATATTCTCTCCTTCCGGCTGATCCGGCTCGTCAAAAAAAGTTCTCACTCCGGACAGAATGAGAACTCAGTCGAACTCATCTGTCAGGAATTGGCACCTTGTCGTCTCCGATAGGTTGCCGGGCGTCATCGAGCCAGTCTCTCAGCCACTCTTGATAAGTAATATTTTATTTCACGGGTGATATTATACCACAGTTTTTCCGCTCACGCAAGAGATCGGGCACAATTTTCCGAATTTCGTAGATTTACACGATTTGATTCCGCGATACGGGTATTTTTCTGTGTTGTTTCTCATTTGAACGAGAATTTTCCGCCCAGACAGAGGAAGAAATACAGGCAGGCAGCCGCACACAGTACCGCCGCGATAACGGTTACGGCAAGGGATTTGCGCTTATCGGGTTTGACGCCGCCGGTCTGCATGGAGTTGATCCTGAATCCCGCGTGCTTCAGTGCGGTGGACAGCGGCTTGTACAGCAGGAACACCAGGGATGCATTGACAACGCCTTTGGTAATATTGAAAGGCAGAATCAGTGCCGGAATCAGTGCAGCAACTTCGCCTCTGGTAACACCCATATAGTAAGGTGTGATCACCAGATTTGCACAGATCATAACAACAACCATAGTAACCACGGACAGAATGATCCCCACCAGTGCGCCGGTCATGGTTCTCTTCCGGGAATACACCAGACTTCCCACGCAGACAAACACAGTGCTGGACAGGACATTCATGATGAAACCGTAGACCTCCGTTGTACTGATGGTGAGGCTTTCGATGATGCACACGATCAGCGCCATGGCAAATCCATAAACAGGGCCGAACAGCATGGCTCCGATGGCCATGACGGCATCCTTCAGATCGAAGGAAAGGAATGCGGCTTTGAAATGGAACAGTACACAGCAGACAAATGCCAGCGCGGCGAACACACCGACTGCTACAAGGGTACGGACATCCGTAAATTTGGATTTGGGCTGAGACATAACAAACTCCCTTAAATATGAATTTGCGTGGGAGAAATAAAAAATCCCGGCAGAAACACCGGGAATCACGTACAGACGTGCTTTCTCTCATCCGGACTTTCATGCCCTTACCTTATTTCCACGCCTGTACGGTCATGAAAACCAGGTTTCAGGACATATTACCGTCGGTACAGGAATCCCACCTGTTCGGCACCCGTTTCGCGATCGGGTGTTCGCGGACTGTAACCGCCGGTATAGGAATCTCACCTATCCCCGAAATTATTCGGTCGATATCGGCTTGCCGAATCAACGGATATACTATACCACAAATATGCCCGGCTGTCAAGATCTGTGAAAAACAAAATAAGGGCAGAGTGTGACACTCTACCCTTAAAATGATTCACTTGGAATTAGCCATCGATTTCGATAACAACGCCGGAACCAACGGTACGACCGCCTTCACGGATAGCGAAGCGGAGACCCTTTTCGATAGCGATAGGAGTGATGAGTTCAACGCTCATGTCAACGTTATCGC
>JAFQWY010000253.1 GCA_017407225.1 Clostridia bacterium
ACGGAAGACGCATTCCGTTCGACTGTGGACGGATATACCTCCGTCATTGCCGAAAACACCAACGTTCAGCTTCAGAACGGACAGGCAAAATATGCGCTGTATCCCGTATGGCTGCTGAACACCACATGGAACGGGCAGAAATAAACCTTCGCCATGAACGGTCAGACCGGCAAACTGGTCGGCGATCTTCCCATGGATAAAGGTGCTTACAATAAGTATTTCGCGGGAACACTGGCGATCGGTGCGGCGGCGGTTTTCGCTCTGCATTACCTGTTCTGGCTGCTGTAAGGAGGGATTGTCATGAAAAAGAACATCATTTATCTTATCCTTACAATCAGCATGATTTTCACGGTGATTCTTCCGGTGAGCGCATCGGAGTATTATCCTCTGTTTGACGAACCCGATCTGCTGACCGACAGTCAGGAAACCGAACTCATTGCAAAGCTGGAAAACATCTGCGCTCAGAAACAGATGGAAGTGGTGGTTGCGGCGTTTGAAACCATCGGAGATTATACCCCCATGGAATATGCCGACGATTTCTATGACTACAACGGCTACGGTTACGGCGAAAACCGGGACGGACTGGTTCTGATTGTCGTCATGGATACCTCCGACTGGTGGATTTCCACACGCGGTTCGGCGATTACCGCATTTACCGATGCCGGTATTGAGTACATCGGCGAACAGATCGTTCCCTATCTCTCCGACGGCGATTATTACGGCGCGTTCAGCCGGTTTGCGGAGCAGTGCGCTGTCTTCATCGATCAGGCGAATACCGGCGATCCCTACGATACGCACAATCTCCCGAAGGCTCCCTTTGATAAGGGAATGGCTGCGGTGATTGCGCTTGTTGCCGGTCTGCTGATCGCGGCGATCTACACCGCAAACCTCAAGGGACAGCTCAAATCCGTGCAGGCGCAGAGAGCAGCGGCGAATTATGTGAAGAACGGCAGTCTGAATGTCACAAATTCCCGTGATTTCTTCCTGTACCGTCATGTGGACAGAACCGAAAAGTCAAGCTCGTCCGATGACAAAGGCGGCTCAAGCACCCATACCTCTTCCTCCGGTGCGACCCACGGCGGAGGCGGCGGTAAATTCTGATACGTAAGCAATCCACATAAATCAAAAATTTTTGAAACGGAGGTACATCTCATGGCAAAGCATACCTGTGCAATCTGCGGAGCGGAAGTCGGTCTTCTCTCCGAACAGAAGCTGGCTGACGGCAATTACATCTGCCGGAAAGTCTGCGCGAAAAAGTGTTACAAGGCACTCGATCTGGTATCTGCCGATCTGGATACCGTCAAGGCGCACCACGAACAGATTGATTTCGGTACGAAGGTCTGGAATCAGATTTTTGTTCCCCTGAAGAAGACCAAGAACAAGGAAGAAAAACTGAAGCAGATGGGGCGTAGGGAATACATATACGTTTCTCCGTCCACCGGTCTGATCGCCTACACGGATGACCGCTATAAGTTTTTCCTGTTCGGCAAGACCACCTACGCCTGCGTATACCGGATTGCCGACCTGTACGGCTACGAATACGAGGAAGAAAAGGTAAAGAATTCCGAAGGCAAGGAAGAAACCAAGTGCTACTGCCGCCTGCTGTTCCACAACACCGCAGGTCTGTACAGCTTCCGCATCGGCGTATCCGGTCAGAAGGATTACGACGATGTCTGCAAATATTTCGATACCCTGTTCGGCATTCAGAAGACGCTGGGCAACATGGCAAACAACTTCAGGAGCCAGATGAACGCCGCAAAGTCCATCGCGGACACGATCAAGGCGGCGAAGGACGGTACGCTGGATGAAGCGCAGGCAGCAGATACCGTCAACGCACTGGACACTGTAGCCTATGGTGACAGAACTGCGCTGATTGCCAAGGCGGATGCTGTACTTGCATCGGTAAAGTAAAATAATCCGGAAGAGGGAAACATCAAACATATGACGCAAAGAAAGGACACTGTTTATATGAAGAAACTGAAGCATCTGTTTCTGTTCATCGCGGTTCTGTGCGTGACATGCATAATGTCGGCGGCAGTCTCGGCGGCAGAAACCTACACCGATGTAGGGGCGGTTGAAATCACACTTCCCGCACTTGCAGCCGGACGATCCACAACGATTCCTTTGGAGTATGTGGAGGCAGCACTGTATTCCAATGCTGCCAAAACGAAGAAACTGGATTCCAGTCTGTATGAAATCACCTCTCTGATCCTCACCAATCCGGATTATCCGGATACATTGGCGGCGGGGAAAGAATACGGCCTGACGATCACGATCAAAGCGCCGAGCGGAAAACCGAAACTGCGCGATCCTGTGAATCCTGATGGTCTTTATAATAGTGGTGTGATGAAAAACACCACATTGAACCTCAATGGATGTGGGTATTATCTTAGCAGTTCCCTGATCAGTTCTATAAGCAACGAGCTCATCATTACGGCAAAAATCTCCCCCAGTTCATCAACAAAGGTTATCGGCTATCTGCGGGCAAATGGTCTCAGTTTACCCACTTATCAGGGAACACCGGACTATACGATGACGTTTACGGAAGATGTTGTGGAGCTGTGCACCGATTTCGATAATAATACATCCTTCAAAAACGGTATTATGTGGCGGTACAGCGACGGTGTGATAGTCAGCCCCACCGGTAAATTCACCATGGGAAAGAATCCCATAGTAAGACTGTGCATCAAAGCCAAGGATGGCTATGTGCTGGACTTTCCTGAGAACCTTGGTATCACTCTTGACCTCGGCACCAACGCCGGCACAAGCTCCAATAAAGTGCTGGGAATCGGGAAACTGACCGGATATCCGCTGGATAAAGCTGTGTACATCGATGTGGAAGTGCCGATGGAAAGAACGACGGTCAAAGTGGAGAACGGTACTCTGTACAGCGGCAATACCGCACTTGCCAGCGGAACAAAGCAGATGGTGGGAACGACCATCAGCATGAAACCGGTGATTCCGAGCGACTATTATTTTGACAGCTGGACTTCTTCCGCATCATGGACATCTTCCGGCGTCACAACCATCAGCAGCAATACCGGACTTGACCCCAACGGAGCTTCTGCGAAAGTGGCCGGCGATGGAAACAGCACCGGCACACTGACTTTCACGGCGAATGTCAAGCCGGTTGCGAAGAAGATGAATATATATACCGGCGATACCGGAAAATGGACTCTGTATAACGCAACGAAAAAAACGGATATGCCGGCTTACGAAGACTGTGCCGTCGAGTACAGACTGAGTATTTCCGAAGCGCAGTACAACAGAGGCTATCGTCTGGAAATTACCGGATACAGGGAATTATACATCTGGTCGGGCGGCACCAGGGATTCCGGCGTGATTACGGATTTTACTTCCACTGATGTTGACAGTCCGAGTATTAGGGACCTGAAAAACGGTACGGTATATCTGCGCGACAACAGTGTCAGCGGCGATACTCTTCTTACTGCCAAAGGTATTGTTTACTACCAGCTCAAAGATCCGAAGGGGAAGGTAGTATGGACGGATCAGCAGACATTTGAAATGGAATTCACCCGTTCCGAGCCGCTTGCCGCGGGGATGAAGTTCGTATTGGACGATGAAACATATAATCTGAACCCCTATATTGCTCATCAGGGCGGTGCATCCGCATACTTGATTCATAATCTGGATTTCTACTGGACACAGCCGGCGACTGTCCATGTTGCAGGTGAGCGTGCAAAACTGTATGTCAATATCATGGTGTATATAAACAATGTACTGGTACAGAATCTTCAAATGACGGAGAGCACCCGCAAATACGATGAGGCTTCAGGACAGTATTACAGAATCACCTCCGCAGAGATTCCGGCATGCAATCCGGGAGATTGGGTGGTAATCAAAGCGAATATCAAATGCGATCACGCATGGGTCAACGGCGGTATTTTTGATGCCACAATCAATCCGGAAGCGGGTACGTATTATACGCTGACCTATAATGCTTCCTCTCCCGGCGAAAACGCATATATTTTTAACAGCTACGCTATCGGGGATTCGGCTCCCACAGTACTTCCCATGAATACCCATACGGCAGATGCAGTTGCACCTGCGTTTGTGGAATTCCCGGTTACGATTACAACCCCTAAGTACAATTTGCCGGAGGGCAGTACCCAGTGTGCCATTGCCAGAATTGTACATAATGGCAATACGAGTCAGTCGGTAACGATGAATTGCACCGACAGCGGTGTGGACAGTGCTGACGGCAGGACAACATCCTATGTGATTGATAGATACTCATTCGAGAACAATGATATGTTTTCAGGTGTGGACGGTGAATCATTTATGATTGAATTGGTACTGACAATCAGAACTTCGTCAGGCGAAACCATCAAAATAGGCACCGCTGCCCTGAACATTTCCTTCAAATATGACAACCGCTGGAAGATTACATCACAGAAGATTGATAATGTTCCGAACGATGACTTCTACGAGGAATTGGAGATCTACACGTCGTATGTGAATATCATGTGGATCTGGGACAGACCTCAGGGATTGGCGGACCGATTCAGGGCAGAGCCGCGTCTGGAGGTTTACCGTGAATATGACGATGAATGTGGAAAGAATCCCTACACGATTTATGTTGACGCGGAATTGAACACGGTTGCTGCGGGCAATGAAAACCACACCTTTGAATCCCTCAGCGGCGATATTCATGATAATTATTACTGCAAAGAGAGTACACTGTATATCCTGATCAAGGACAGCGTGACAGGTAAAACATATGTGGCTGCCGAAAAAACGTCAATCTATAACTTCTGCACTGAATTCACCAGAGCAGTCCGCATCGACGGAACGGATATTGGCATCGGCAACAGCCTGCCGGATCAGACCGTATCTCCCGGAACACACACGATGGAAGTGGATTTCTATCTCCCCGGACTTCTCGTGAACGCCGATCAATATTATATCGGTGTGGAGTATTCGGTATTGGATGAGGATGACAATACAATCAAATCGGGAAGATATCTTCCTGAGTCTCCAAAATGGAATGCAGTCAACACATTTGAACTTACTCTGGATATCAAAAACGGCGAGGAATACGACATTATGTGTGATCTGATGCTTTGGGACAGGACGAGTCAGGAATGGCTGTGGCCTATGGAATCCAATCGAGTGAAGATTCTGGGATCCGCAGGCGGCGGGGAAGGATATACCATTTCCGGCAGCCTGACCACCTTCGACGACGACACAGAACCCGTCACCATCGAGCTGATTCCGTTTGATTCACCCGAAGATGCAGAGAGCTATACCTTTGCGGGCTATGCGACGACATATTCCATTCCGAATGTGAGCAGCGGAAAATATATAATGAAGGTTTCCAAAGCAAACCATGTAACCAGAACCTATAGTATTGAAGTAAACCCGTAAATCTGCGGTATAATACCGTAATTTGATAAACATGTTTAAGGAGAAAGAAAATGAAAGCATGGAAAAACGGTCTGAAAACGATTTTCTGCACAGTGACCGTTCTGTGCATGATGGCTGTCGTTCTGCCGATCATGACGCAGGCGGCCTATAACGAAGGCGACATAGCCGGAACCACCGGTACCGGGACACACGGAGACCCGGTAATATGCAATACGTTCAAAGAACTGAAGGCTGCGCTGGAGGAGGAAGAAATTAAATATATCGAGCTGAAAAATGCCGGCAGATCCACCTTGCCCTACAAGGGATCGGCGGGCAGTGACAGCGCAATTTTGGTTGTCGGAAAAAACAAGACCCTGACGATTACGGGAGATTCCGAATTTATTGCAAACGGCCAGAAGTACCTGATTCATGCTCCGAAAGATACAATTCTCCAGATCAACGGTGACGGTAAGCTGCAATACACATCTTCCATGATGCACAACTCTATGGAGGCTTCACCGGCTGTCTTTCGTATAGGAGGATGGTGCACTATGAGCGGAAATATTGAACTGTTTGGGGAAGTGGCAGACCCGACATATAAACAATATACATCAGGTGTGCGTGTCATCGATCTGGACGGAGGACGCCTTGACATTTCAGATGCTGTGACATGCCGCGGCAGCGTTTATGTCGGAACGAATGAAAAGTATTGGTATCAGGGCAGCGAGATTGCTGCGATTACCGTACTCAACGGCGGTGTCATGAATATTGCCGGCGGCACATTTTCCATGGATGAAAAGAATCCCAATGCTTCTGTTTATCCTAACCCGGCAGGTGCCTGCGGTCTGTACATGCTTTATAGTGAGGGCTCCCCTGTCAATAAAATCAAAATCAGCGGCGGTTCTTTCCGTGGGATTGCTCTGAGGATATACGGTTCTACAGGTATCGATGATCTGGTGGATTCTTCAAATGGTACTGTGCGGATCTGGGATGCTGATGCACAGAAATTCGTCAAATGCGAAGAAGGAAATACTCCGAGCGAAGAAACGGAAGTGAAAGATGGCTTAGCAATCATCACATACCGTAAGTATCACTGGATCCATTTCATGTGCGACAAAAATGCTATGTCCTGGGATTTACAGATTCCCAAACTTATACTGGACTCCGATGTGCAAATGTATACCGCAGGGGAAGAAATCACATTCGCCGCTTCTGCGAACAAACTGAACAGGGGATACATCGACAACGGTTACACGGTGTACTGCGCTGTGGGACTGTATGAAAGAACAGATAGTGGAACCAAAGGCAATCTGTTAAAAATGAATGCTGCGACGGATACAGAGAAGACGGCTGAACTGTCATACACATTCATGGAAAAGACGTCCAATCGTTATATTCTGACCTTCGCGCTGACTCTGAAAGATAAAGCCGGCAACAACTGTTACATGAAGACGATGGATGTTGATGTATGGATAAATCCCCGTATACAGATTAACCCCTTAACGTATTACGGTAAAATCCCGGAGGTTGGTGATATACGCGACGCCACATATACCTATGAGACCGCACAGTATACACTGACCGGGGAATGGAAATTGGTGGGAACCAACGGAGAACTGTATGATACCAGCACATTCTTTCCCATGAGTACCTACCGCTTTATTGCGGAAGCGGTATCGAAACCGGGATATCGCTTCCATGAGGACGTGGCATTCTTCTATATCGATGAAGATACAAACGAGAGTCTCACGGGAGAGTGGAAGGAAGGTAAAACGGATCATAGTTGGGTAAAAGTAAAATGTGATATCATCCTTCCCGGAGTAGTTGAAACCATCAATGCCGAACTTCCGAGCATCGATCCCGGGGCACATCCGGCAAATGTCACGATTTCGAGCAGCGAAGCGGTTAAAGCCAAAAGCTCTCTCTGGTATGAATATGACATCAGTACGAATGAGAAAGTTAAACAATTGACCTCATCGGATACTTTTGCAGAAGGAAAGGTATACCTGCTTGAGGTCGGTTTTCAGGCGGATGAGGGATACATATTCGCGGATGATGCTTCCTGCTTCCTGTCGGGGCAGAAGGCTGAGTATGACTACAGGGCCGATAATGAGCGTCGCATATGGTATAAATACAAATTCCACTGTCTGAAAGAAGCGCGGACAGTCGAGTTCAGTCTGCCTCCCTTTAGTGATGGCAAAACACCCGCCTATTATAATGAATTGCTGAATGATTTTGTAGTTGACTGCCCCGGTTCGCTGAATCTGGTCAGTATTGAATGGCTGGATGCGTCCGCCAATAACAATAAACTTTCAGAGAATGATGTCTTTGGTAAGAATCAAAGATATGAACTGATCATTACAATGGAACCGGCGGATCCTCTCTGCACGATTCATGACGAAGTAATGGCGACGCTGAACGGCAGCAGCATGATGACACTGCTGCCTGAAGACGGAAAAGTTATCTTTGCCGCAGCTATGGTTACCCAGACGGAACTGACCTCACTTACAATCGCTCTGCCTACCACGACGGTGAATCTGAATGGCGAAACAGTGGAGATGCCCGCGCTGATTGTCGGAGAACTTTTGCCCGTACCTACTGCACCTGAAGGTACAAGAATTGAAAGTTATCACTGGGAGACATTTGACTGGTTTACTGAGGAATATGGAAAGGTGACCGAAACGTCCTATACGGTAAAGCAGGATGAACTCTACTACTGCCATGTGACTCTGACGCCCGAAACAGGATATTACTTCGACATTGACAGTAAGGAGGATGTCTCCTTCAGCGGCGGGAAACCTGCAGCAAACAGTTCGAGTATTACAGATGATACCTGTAATATTGTATCTGCGCCGTATACCCCCCTCGTCAATTATATTGCTGTGGAAGATATCACCGAGCCGGTTGCCGGAAGTACCATACCCGATGCAGGAAGTTTCGGCAGTCTGATATCGGCGGGCAGCAGGTTCAAGAAGATTGGAGTGAATCAGACTCCGTACTGGGCACAGACAGGTACTTTCATCGCCGGGCAATCATATGTTCTCATGATGAGCTTTGAACCGGAAGGAATAAGCTATTTCACAACTGACCTCCAGATAACCGTCAACGGTGACCGGGCAGAAACAAATAATACTCCTGCTTCCAATAGCATGATGGTTTCAGTATGGTATTTTGCAAAAGAACAGCAGGATACCTCCGTGAAAGTGTACTTCAAGGATGAAAGCCTTCCCCTTGTAGGCAGATCACTTATTGTTGATGTTGCGAAAACAGTTGAGAACGCCGGCGAAAATTGGCAGATGGCTTATCTTGAGGGAGAGCTTGAATATCAGTGGTTCTGTGACGGATTTCCTGTCGGCGATAGAATGTGTGCAGAGGAAGATGAGATTTCCTATCTTCTGACGATCAAGGAGTATGAAAGCACGATCTATGCTGAACTGTATTGCAATGGCAAACGTGCTGTAAGTGATTCCTTCTATATCACACTGCCTGTACGAATCAATGTGCAGGTCAAAACGCCTGTCACAGGAGAAAACGCAGACACACACGTTATAAATTCCAGCAAAGTCTTTAGCGTAAACAATGTTTCCTGGAAGAATAATGGGACTGTGTTTACCGGCACCTTTGCAGGCAGGGAGGTCTATACCGTTTCTGTCACCGGAACTTTAAGGTCCGGGTTAAATCCCTATGAGTTTGACTTTTCCATCAACGGATTTACTGTTACCCCGACGATACATCCACAAGATGGTACTGTTATACTGAGTTATGAATTCCCGATAACGCAGGCAGAAGAAGATACTTCGGGTGTGACCATTCATGGAACCGTTACCACTTACGGAGATGTGTCCGAAATTACAGTAACGCTTGAATCCGCCGATGCAGAAAGTTCATTTGAGCCGAAGGTATGGAAAGGCAGCGGCGGTGCTGATACTCCTGCAGACTACAGCTTCACCAATGTCCCGGAAGGAAACTATACCATCACAGTGGAAAAAGCAAACCATGTGAAACGCGTTTATGAAATTACAGTTCAGTGATTTCTGAAGAAAGGGGGGAGCACAGTCTCCCCTTCTTCTCAAAGTCCTTCATCCTGGTATGGAGGATTTTGAGAAGAATAGAATCCATAACCGGGAGGTACAGTATGAAAAAAATGATAAAGATGTTCGCAGCTCTGTTCGCTTCCGTTGTATGTCTGTCCGGCTGTTTCATGCCGAAGGCCATGTACGAACAGGCGGACGCAGATCGGGTCACAGCAAAGGGAAGGGAAATGATGCAGGCTTGGCTTGCGGAAAATATGCCTGACGCGGAGCTGACCGAATGTAAAGCGTATATTGTGATGACGCTTTATGATGGAAATGAATATCTGTCGGATTATGCGTCAGGCTATATCCGCAATGGGGAAGAGAATACGGAATTTATGATAAACACCGTGACAGGTGCTGTATATTTCGGAATCGATCCGGATACACAGGCAAAGCTGAATGAAGCTGCGGAAGCCTATATTCAGGAAATCACGGGGCTTGCTGCAGCTAAAGGAGAGGATCATTACTTTTTATGCAATGTCATGGTACCTGTCCGGGACGGAGATTCGGTGAATGAAATTCCCGGTGTCGAGTATTTCGGGTCGCAGTGGTTCGGTGTTTACGTACTGCCGGCAGGGACGGATACAGAGAATCTGGATGCCTTTGTCAGAGATCCGGCGTCCCGTCCGATGCTGGAGATCCATGGGAATTTTCTGCTGCCGGAGGGTACCGATCCAGCGGAGTATGATCTTGATGCAATCAAGCAACAACTGAAAGAGGAACACGGAATGCAGTTCGGAAGACTGCTGATCGTCGGTTAAGATCAGATCAAATCTTTCGCCGATTTCTCGCTTGGTGTATCCCTGCTCCTTTAACTCCAGTATTTCCTTTTCATACGCTTTGATATGTCTGTATTTTTTTGGCATAAAATTCCCTCCTATGGCTTAGACTACACCCCGAAAAATAGACAGTGACAAAAAGAACCTCTTGTTGTAGAATATAACTACAGCAGGAGGTTTTGTCATGGCAAGAAAATACACGAAAATGGAAATACTCGCAGAAGAAGTATTCAGAAGAAAAGAAGCAGGAGAAACAAATCGACAGATAGCAGAATGAACAGCATGAAAGCGGCTTCCTGCACAGATTCCGTACGATTCCCGAAGGAGATCAGGAGGCAATCCGGAATTTTCATGAACAATGTGCCGATGAAAACGAAATCAACAGCCTGTTTGATCGCTCCGTAGAAGAACTGACCCCGTTTCTGGAAAAATGCGACGATTGCGCCGATTCCGATGATGAATATATGTTTCTGTACGGTCTTCTCGTCCGTCTTCTCACCTCTGCAGTTATGGAAGGAGACCGACGTGATACCGCTGAGTTCATGAGCGGAGCCGTATATCCTCCGGAAGCAGACCAAAATCTGTGGCAGACTCTGCTTGCCGGGATGGAAGCCAAATTGAACACTCTCGATTCCTCATCCCCGATCAACGCAGCACGCCGTAAAATTTCCGATATTTGCCGTGAAGCTGCGGGTAAACATTCCGGAGTTTACCGTCTGAATGTACCGACAGGCGGTGGAAAAACGCTGTCCGCACTGCGTTATGCTCTGGCACATGCGGAAAAGTACAGTAAGAAACGAATCATCTTCACGTTTCCATTGTTGTCGGTATTGGAACAGAACAGCGATGCCATCAGGAAATATACCGGAGATGATTTTGTGCTTGAGCATCACTCCAATGCAGTGCAGGAAAAAATCTCCCCTGAAAAGTTGGATGACTATGAACTTCTGACGGAGAACTGGTCCTCTCCCATCATCATTACAACACTGGTACAGCTTCTGAACACCATGTTTGACGGAAAAACCTCATCCGTCCGCAGATTTCACGCTCTGACAGATACCGTCATCGTCATTGATGAGGTTCAGACAGTTCCCGGGAATATGCTGACTCTGTTCAATCTGGCAGTTACATTTCTGGCAGAATTCTGCAATACCACCGTTCTGCTGTGTTCGGCAACTCAGCCCTGCC
>JAFQWY010000254.1 GCA_017407225.1 Clostridia bacterium
CGTTGATGAAATCATCCGTATACGCCCATTTGGGATCGGAATTATAGTGTCCGGTCATCTGATTGACGTACATTCCGCTGATCTTCGGGCAATCCTCCGGCCGGAACTGATAGGACAGTACCTTCGAGGCGAAGGGAACCGTTCTGACCTCGGTGTATACCGGAGTTTCAGAGAACTCCTTGGCGTAGGGATCATAGGCGTAGGTATTGATCGTGATCTCCACATCGTCAAAGTCCCAGATAGCGTAAAAGTCCATACTCGGTCTGACGAGACCCGGTACGGTGGGCAGCTCCGTATACTCCACGGGGCCGTCAGGACTGGTGGACCAGCCCAGGAAACGGCACAGCTCGCTGTCAAAGTTGCTGTAGCCGGGATCGGGAATCGTTTCTCCGTAGGCAAGGGAGTGATAGTAATGGGGCTCTACGGAATCGTCCAGCTGCTTGATGGCCGGGTTGTTGGCATGAACGCCTACGGTGTACATTTCGCGGGTGTAGTAGATATCTACGACCGAACTGCCGTCGCCCCGGATCGTTTCCCACCAGATGTAATAATGGGTTTGACCCTTATATTCAAAGTAAACGATATCTCTGTACTGGGGCTTGCTGATATCTCTCCTGAAACCGGGATCGACCAGATAAGTAAACTCATTGATGGAAGCGCCCGTGGTTCCGACGCATCTTTCCTCCATAATGACCTCATATTCACCGGGCTGATCCAGAGATTCCAGCAGATGGCGCACCGTGTAGGGCGTGTCACTGCGGGGCGTTTTGACAGGCTCCAGACCGATGTTAGCTTCCGGCATAATGTAGCCTTTCAGATAATCTACATCGTGAAGCATCTTTCCGTGGATATCGGGACAGGAGGGGCAGTCGATCTGCCAGCCGACGAAATCGTAGCCGGGGCAGTCATAATCGTTATTGGGCAGTGCAGGCAGAGGGCTGCCTGCCACAAAGACCTCGGTCAGGGAGTCGTCAATCTCCGGATACCATTCATCCTGGATCCCGTAGGAAACGATGTCGCCGGTGTAGTACTGAACGGCAAATTTGGGATCTGTCTTGATCCAATCGATATGGACCGTCTTAGTGACAGGCTCGATCAGAGGATTGCCGTGCTTGTAGACAAAAGTGAAATCGGCGGAAAGCTCCTGATCCGTCAGTTCCGCATCGACTTCAAAGCTGTGGGTAACGGGATTGTAGGTGATCTTGTCGGCATCACCGCTGCCGGTCATAGCCCGTGTCTCGACCAGCTCATAATCCCCGATGGAGCATCTGACCGTTCTCCACTCACCGGTGAGGATATTGAACTCCCGGACCTTGAAATAGCTGTCAGAAATACCGAAGGAATCCCCGCTGTAAGTGCGGACGCTGCTTTCCGGTTTTTCGGCCTTCACCGGATACCACTCCGTTCCCGCGCCGAATATCTTCCAGCTTTCATCCACCAGATGTACTTCCACACTCAGAAGATCCAGAAAAGCACCGGCGAAGAAGTCCAGCGCCATATAGATACCGATCTCCACATAGACCGCGCCGCCCGACTTGATGTTCGGCTTGGCGCTGCCGATCTTGTCATAGTGGTAGTAGTAGAAGCCGTACAGCTCCAGATACGGTCCGACTTCGATATGTACACCGATATTGTCCAGCTTCGTACTGATCAGACCAACCGCAAAGGTCACGCCGATACCGGCACGGACACCCAGATTACCGAATATGAAGAAGTTGAAATTGGTGTATGGCGTCTGTTTATCCACCACATTATGGCTCTTTTTACCGGAGAACAGTTCGAAGTGGAAGGAATACTGCTTGACATTCAGGTTCTCAAAGGACATACCCATGGTGATATTCAGCTTGGCTGCGAAAATCAGCTCAATATCAAGAACATAGTTGACCAGATGGAGTTTATCCATATAGCCCTTATGGTGGAACAGCGGAAGGGCAAAAATGTCGAAATAATCGATCTCGCGCTGCAGCATATCCGCATACTTCTGCACCAGCTCGCCCTCGTCACCTACGTCACCGAAGAAGGACAGATCTCCACGGGACAGCTGGTCGTTGAGCTTGGTTGCAATACTGGACGCGGAGCTGAAAACGCTCGTGCCATCCTCCTTCAGCACCAGCTCTTCCCACAGATAGGTCTTTTCGTAATACTTTTCGGTGGCCATGATGGCGATGGCGCCGATACCGGTGTAGGTACCGAATTCAAAACCGGCATCCACATAAACTTCCTTCAGAACAGGAATGATAAAATACCATTTCCACTTGGAGTCCACAGAGAATCTGGTATTGAACGCGACTTCCTGCTCAAAGGTAACGTAGAGATCCATCGTAATGCTCTCCACAACGTGCCAGCCGTTTTCCACGACCTCCAGGCCGAGGGGAATCGTAACGCCGAAGGCAACGCGCAGACCCGACGCATCGTTGACCTGCGTGACCTTCTGCAGCTTGTAGGTGATGTTTGCATCCACATTGGGACGGCCGATCCTGATCTGATACATCAGGTTGCCTCCGTCCACCTCAATATCCAGCGCGTCGATCATCTCGTCGGTCAGCTCATAGGTCTCACCCCAGACGAGGGTATCCTGAATGCCCAGCTTATTCTGAAGGACATACATGGCAGCTTCTTCGGCGAAACCGCTCTCCTCCGCCTGCTCGACCAGCTGGTTTTCCAGATGTACGATCTGGTCCTCGGGCAGATTCACGTCAACGTTGTTGATGGTGTAGGTATTCAGGGCAGACTGGATCTCCTCCAGAGTGGCGGGAACAACCGTAAAGGTCACGGTTCTGTCGCTCTCCTCCATGGCAGTGATCCTCACATAGGTTGCCTCCGTAGCTTCGGTCAGCGCGCCTTCGTAGAGGGCAAGGTAGTCGTCAACACCCACTACGGTATCGCTGTTCAGGACTTCCTGATTCTCAAAGAGAGTAAAGTCCAGCATATCGCTGTCCACGGTGATCGTGTCATCCTCGCTGTCACCGTCCATATCCGCGCCGATGGGCACGGGAATCACATCGGGAATGAACATCACATCGGCCGCCTGGGCAGACACATAATAGTAGGTCGTACCGTCAACGCGTGTGATTTCAATATAGGCAACCTCGGCATCGTCGCTCATGGTGCGCGTCTCCTCGTCCACGACACCGGTGTGGATGGCAACAATGTCACCAACCTTAAGCGCGGGGTTACCCTTGTAGACAAAGGAACCCTCGGCATCGTTGTCAACCAGAGAGAACTCGCCGTTGTCCTCCAGCGCGACAGAGTACAGACCGGCAGCCTCGTCCATTCCGAAGCCGGAGGTCAATCCCAGATCCAGGAAAATGACGCTGTCATCGATCCGGAGATTTTCTACCTCCTCGCGGTAGGTGAAAATATTGTAATAGCGGATCTCCTTGCGCTGCACCTCACCCTCATGGACAAAGAGGACATACTCATCATCCATGGGGCAGGGATTCTCGGGGGTCACCAGCGTCTCGCGGTCCGTGGCAATCAGCTGATAAGTCTTACCGGCCATCATTCCCTCAACAGGGTGGACGGTATAGGTGCCGTTTCCGTTACTGCTGACGGTAAAAGGAACTTCCTCGTTTCCATCGGAAACGTTGACAAAGGAGATCCCGTTGACAACGGCAGACGCACTGGGAGCCTGCACGGTCACGCGGTAAGAGATGTCCACATCAATGGCAGCCACATAATTCAGAGCGCCGTCACCCAGAACGGCGGCGTCATCCTCCTTGACCAGCCTGGGGTAGACGGTCAGGTTTTCGGTGACAGTATCGTCGGTATCGGCAATGACAGCAAGGGCACTGTCATAGTACCAGCCTGCGAAAATGTAACCCTCGCGGTAAGGCACGGGCAGAGAATAGACCAGATCACCGCTGAGAACCATCTGCTCGGGAGGAAATACGGTGGCGGCAATGTCCTCCTCGCTCATGGAGGCGGGAATTCCGATCTTTACGCTGAAAAATGTAACGACGGAATCCTCACTACCGTCTCCACCGCCTTGACC
>JAFQWY010000255.1 GCA_017407225.1 Clostridia bacterium
AAGCGCCGCACCGCCTCTGGTATCGCCGTCCAGCTTGGAGAGGAGAACACCGGTGATATCCAGCTTTTCGTTGAAGGAAGAAGCTACATTCACCGCATCCTGACCGGTCATGGCGTCAACCACCAGAATGATTTCGGTGGGGTTTACGGTATCCTTGATGGAGGAAAGCTCGTTCATGAGCACTTCGTCCACGTGGAGACGGCCTGCGGTATCGATGAACACCATGTCGTGACCGTGGCGGTTGGCGTGTTCAATGCCCGCTTTTGCGATTTCAACCGGATTGCCCAGCCCCATGTCAAACACGGGAACGTCAATCTGGGAACCGACCACCTTCAGCTGATCGATCGCGGCGGGACGGTAGACGTCGCAGGCAACCAGAAGGGGACGCTTGCCCTGCTTCTTGTACATCCCGGCCAGCTTGGCGGAATGAGTTGTCTTACCGGAACCCTGCAGACCCACCATCATGATGACTGTGGGAGGACGGGAGGAAATCTGCAGTTTGGTGTTGGTTTCGCCCATCAGGGTGACCAGCTCCTCGTGCACGATCTTGATGATCTGCTGAGCGGGAAGGAGGGATTCCAGCACGTCTGCACCTACGGCGCGTTCGGTAACGGTTTTGACGAAGTCGCGGACTACCTTGAAGTTTACATCGGCTTCCAGGAGTGCCAGCTTGACTTCGCGCATACCTTCCTTGACGTCGGCCTCGGTCAGCTTGCCTTTATTTTTGAATTTCTTGAAAGCATTTTCCAGCTTTTCGGATAAGTTAGAAAACATTCATTACTCCAATTCGTTATCGTTTCGGGGAGACTGAGCGTATTTCAGAATGACTGCAAGCCGCTCTGTCACGCTCCGGATTTTTGTGCCGCTTTCTTCGTCAAGGGCGGGAATGATCCTGTCCAGATCGGCGAGAACAGCGGTGAGGGCATCCGACAGCTCCTCGTTCTTCTGCACAATGTTCAGTTTCGATTCTAACTTCAGAATTTCCTCTTCGCTTTTCTTGATGGAATCTCTCACGCCCTGCCGGGAGATGCCGGTCAGCTCGGAGATTTCGGAAAGGGAATAGTCCTCGTTGTAGTAATAATCGAGAAGCTCCCGCTTGCGGTCCGTCAGAAGGGAACCGTAGGTATCAAGCAGAAGGGGGAATTTCATGTTCTTTTCAAAAATAGGAATCACCGCGCAATGCTGTAAAGTAAATCGCTTTACAGAGTATACCACAGCGCGGCGGTTTTGTCAAGTGGAAATTCAAAGAATATGATGTGCAAATTTCACGTCGGACGGGCGAACAAGTTGGTGGAATTGACGGTATCAGTGGAGCGGACGCGGCTCATCAATCAGACCAAGCAGGTAATCGACGGAGATGTTGTAGAATTGCGCCAGTTTGATATATTTGTCTACACCCATCATTTGAATCCCATTTTCCCATTTACTGATCTGCTGACGTGTTGTTTGAAGTAAATTGGCAATGTCGCTTTGAGAAAGTTCATGATCTTCACGTAAATCTCGTAAACGTTTGTAATGACTGAAATCCATTATACACCTTCAATACAGTGATTGAAATAATAACTTATTATAACATGAATCTTTTAAGGTACTATTGACATGCACCTTAAAAGGTGATATAATTAACAAACACCTTATAAGGTGCGTTGTCATTGAATCTATAATGAGGTATACATAACATGAACAAACTGCTTGAATCACTTTGGTATGACTATATTTCTCAGGAGCCGGGGAGGCTTTCGGACGAACTGCGCGCTGTCCGGTGCGAGCTCAGAGTAAAGGAAGATGCGCTTTTCGGAGAACTGAACAATACACAGAAGTCTGCTCTTCTGGAGTATGAGGACTGCCTGAACGAACTGCACGCTGTCTGTGAAAAAGATGCTTTTGTCCGCGGGATCCGGTTTGCCGTGAGATTTCTGCTCGATGCCGTTTCCGGCGGATGATTTGGCACAATTGAACGAATCATGAACTCCGGTTTTGTGCATGGTGAAAAAATATAAGAAAAAATTGCATAAACCCTTGACAGGACCTGCATACGGTGCTATAATGATGCAAACTTGAGCAAAGGATGAACGAAAGTATGAAGAACTTCGCATTTGCATACTATTATTATTACTATTACTTCACCAAAAAGTAATAGTGATTTGTGATGCAATTTGCGAACCAACATATTTGATTCAGACAGGCTGCACCCAAAATCACGGGTCGCAGCCGTTTTTGTTTTTCCGGCTCAGGTATGACCCGTTCCAAGGTCGTCAGACGACAGAAAGGATTCTATCATGTTTATCAAAATTGCCATGCTGGTCGTATTTTTCGCGATCATGATCGTTGTAGGCTTCATGTGCCGGAATAAGTCCGACAGTGTAAGCGGATTCGTTCTCGGCGGACGTAACGTAGGTCCCTGGCTCACCGCATTTGCATACGGTACCTCCTACTTCTCCGCGGTTATCTTCATCGGTTACGCCGGACAGTTCGGCTGGAAATACGGCGTTGCGTCTACCTGGATCGGTCTGGGCAACGCATTCATCGGCTCACTCCTCGCGTGGGTTCTTCTCGGCAGACGTACCCGTCTCATGACCCAGCACCTGGGTTCCGCTACCATGCCCGAGTACTTCGGAAACCGTTTCGGATCCGGCAAGCTCCGCACCGTGGCATCCCTCATCGTGTTCATCTTCCTCATCCCCTACACTGCATCCCTGTACAACGGTCTTTCCAGACTTTTTGAATCCGCGTTCGGCATCGACTACGCCTGGTGCGTTGTGATCATGAGCGTGCTGACCGGTATCTATGTCATCGCAGGCGGCTACATGGCTACCGCAGTCAACGACTTCATTCAGGGGATTGTCATGCTGGTGGGCATCGTGGTTGTCATCGCAGCCGTGCTGAACGACAACGGCGGTTTCATGGCTTCCATGGCTGAGCTGTCCAAGATCACCGCAGACTCCAATCCCGAGCTGAACGGCGCATTCACCTCCTTCCTCGGCCCCGAACCTCTCGCACTCTTCGGCGTTGTACTCCTTACCTCCCTGGGTACATGGGGGCTGCCCCAGATGATCGGCAAGTTCTACGCTATCAAGAACGAATCTGCCATCTCCAAGGGCACCCTCATTTCCACTTTCTTTGCAATCGTAGTTGCCGGCGGCTGCTACTTCATGGGCGGCTTTGGCAGACTGTACGCCGACAAGATCGCATACAATCCCAACACCGGTGCACCCGTATACGACTCCATCGTTCCCTCCATGCTGGAAAATCTGCCTGATATAATCGTGGCTATCGTAATCATGCTGGTTCTCTCCGCATCCATGTCCACTCTGTCCTCTCTGGTTCTCACTTCTTCCTCCACGCTGACTCTTGACATGATTGTTCCCCTGAGAAAGAAAGAAACCACCCAGAAGTCCCAGATGCTCATCATCCGCGTTCTGCTGGTATTCTTCATCGTGATCTCCGCAGCCATCGCCATCATCCAGACCAAGTCCAGCGTTACCTTCATCGCACAGCTGATGGGTATTTCCTGGGGTGCTCTGGCAGGCGCATTCCTGGCTCCCTACCTGATCAGCCTGTACTCCAAGAAGGTTACCAAGGCATCCGTATGGGTCAGCTTCGTGTCCGGTGTGGGCATTATGGTTGCCAACATGATCTGCACCTTCGCGGGTGTGCCCTTCATCAACGGATTCTTCTCCTCTCCCATCAATGCCGGCGTTCTTGCCATGGTTGTTGGTCTGGTGATCGTTCCCGTGGTCAGCCTGTTCACAAAGAAGCCCGACAAGGCTGAAGTGGACAGGATGTTCGAATGCTACGACAGAACCATCACCGTCAAGGCGTCCACCTCTCTTGAAGACGAAGTAAAGTAATATATTGAAGCAAAACTGAAATGAAAAAGGAACATCTCAGCGGAAAAATGCGGGGATGTTCCTTTTGGATTTTACTGGAACAGGGCTTTGAAGTCGTCGCGGTCGCGGAGGGGGTCGTACCTCTTGTTCTCCTGCAGCCGTTCTTTCAGATACACTTCATCGGAAGTGAACTGGCGGCTAGCCGTGTAGTTGTAATCACAGTGATCCAGAATGGGGCAGGTGTAAAACTGTTTCCCTGATGAGCGTGCGGTATAGGCACTCCGGGCGTACTGCATAGCGGTTTCAAGCTCCCGAACTGCTGTGTTGTGATCTCCGTCGACGAGAGCGATATCCGCCAGTTTCTCATGGATGCCTTCCAGATAAGTGTTAAAACGAAGATAATTGCTGTCGGTGATAACTGTTTCAATAATGTGTTTTTCTGCGTTGACACAGGCACGTACCCGCGGATCAGCAGGATCACAGAAAGTCCACATCTTGCCGAACTGTCCGCAGAGAAGATCCAGCACTTCTGCAACCTTTTCCTGAAGATGACGCAGAAGCTCCTCGCCTTCCAGACAGATTTCCATGGGATCGGACTGTCCCGGATAGGTTTCGGGATACAGCCGGGCATATTTTTTCGCTTCTTCTGTACGTCCGCTGTATTTGTATGCACAGATTATATCCCATAAGGCGAGTTTGCGAAGATCCATGTCGTCGCTGTTTTCCCACACCATAAGATTGTGACTGATGGAACTGTCCGCCATAGCGATGAATTCCTCATGTGTGGGGCGTGAGAAACAAATGTAGTATTCCAGTGTTCCAAGCCAGTGACGGTATCTGAGATCGTCCGGATATTCTGTCACTGCCTGCTGTGCAATCCGGTAATCCGCCTCATGATCGTCCTTCTTCCAGAACTCCACATACTCCCCGTCAAAATAAGCCTTCCGCTCGTCATTCTCCGGTGCATCCATCCCCAGCAGCTCATCCGCCGTGACGTGCAGCAGTCGTGCGATGGGCACAATCATGGCAAGATCCGGGTACGTGGTGCCGCACTCCCACTTGGAAACGGACTGGTACGTTACCCCCAGATAGTCCGCCATTTTTTCCTGGGTCAGATCGTTTTTCCGACGCAGTTCTCTGATTCTCTGTCCGATGTGATTCATGTTTTCTATCCTTTCGGTGTGATAAGCGGATCCTGCTTTCAGTCTGATTATAGCATGAATTTCCCGCCGGTGCAATAACGCCGTACCTGAGAAAAACTCGCCCGGCACGCGATACTACCATCTGTGAAAGAAAATTCACCCAAACCCATTGACAACAACCGCAAATCGCGGTATAATAATTCTGTTCAATTATTACCCCCGAAAAGGAGAAACTACAATGAAGAGAATTCGTACCCTCGCTACCCGTAACCTCGTTAAGAGCGTAAAGAACGGCGGCTGCGGCGAATGCCAGACCTCCTGCCAGTCCGCTTGCAAGACTTCCTGCGGTGTTGCTAACCAGAAGTGCGAAAACAAGAATAAGTAAGTGCACACATAAAATACCGCTTGCTTTGCAAAGGCAGGCGGATTTTATTTTGTTTACGGATAATTTTTACATATTATATAATTACGAAAGGATGCGGCGGCTCTGCTGTCATGTTCCGTCAGACGGAAACGGAGAATGGCTGCCGCACTGCGGATATGATTCATCAGTATAAACTCAACGGCTACAACATCGTCATCGATGTGTACAGCGGAAGCGTGCATCTGGTTGACGAGGTGGCCTACGATATCATCGGCCTGTACGAAACTGCCTCTGCGGACGAAATCACCCGGATTATCACCGAACGGTATCCCGATGTGACTGCGGAGGATGTAAGCGAATGTCTCAGTGACGTGGAAGAGCTGAAATCCATCGGACGTCTCTTTGCGGAAGACCAGTACAAGGATCACGCTTTTGACTTCAAGAACCGGAACACCACCGTCAAGGCGCTGTGTCTCCATGTGGCTCACACCTGCAACCTGAACTGCGAATACTGCTTTGCGGCACAGGGCAAGTACCACGGCGAGAGCGCGCTGATGAGCTACGAAACCGGCGTGGCGGCTCTGGATTTCCTGGTAAAGAACTCCGGCAAGCACGTCAATCTGGAAGTGGACTTCTTCGGCGGCGAACCCCTCATGAACTTCGATGTGGTCAAGCGTCTGGTTGCCTATGCACGTTCCATTGAAAAGGATGCCGGCAAGAATTTCCGCTTTACCCTGACCACCAACGGCATGCTCATCGACGATGATGTGATCGAATTCGCCAATAAAGAATGCACCAACGTGGTTCTGAGCCTTGACGGACGGCGTGAGATCAACGATATCTCCCGCAAGGACTACAAGGGTGTGGGCAGCTACGACAGAATCGTGCCCAAGTTCCAGAAGATGGCGGCGGCGAGAGGGGATCGCGAATACTATATGCGCGGCACCTTCACTCATGCCAACCCCGATTTCACCAAGGATATCTTCCACATGGCGGATCTGGGATTTGACCGTCTGTCTATGGAACCGGTTGTGTCTCCCGAAGGCACCAAGTATGCTCTCACCGAGGAAGACCTGCCCGTGATTCTGGAGCAGTATGAAATTCTCGCCAAGGATATGATCCGCCGTAAGCAGGAAGGCAAGCCCATCACCTTCTACCACTATATGCTGGATCTGTCCCACGGTCCCTGCATCTACAAGAGAATTGCAGGATGCGGTTCCGGTACCGAATACTTTGCCGTCACTCCCACCGGGGATCTGTATCCCTGCCACCAGTTCGTGGGCGACGACAAGTATAAGATGGGTGACGTATGGCAGGGCGTGACCAATACCGCACTCCGCGATGACTTCAAGCTGTGCAATGTATATGCGAGACGGGAATGCGACGACTGCTGGGCAAAGCTGTACTGCTCCGGCGGCTGTGCGGCAAACGCTTACCACGCAACCGGATCCATCCGCGGCGTGTACGAATACGGCTGCAAGCTGTTCCGCAAGAGAATCGAATGCGCCATCATGATGAAGGCGGCTGAGGCTGATCTGGGGCTGGCTGACGAAGATGTATTCGAGATCCGCGAAGGCTGCGGTGACTGCGACGACTGCGAATAAGTCACTGTAATACATATAGAAGGAACATCCCTGATGCACGGACTGCACTGGGGATGTTCTTTTGCTGTATATATACCGGGCTTCGAAAACGGCAGCAGAATATTTTCCGGGTTCGTCAAGTGAACGATAATTGTCAGTATCCATTGACTTTCCGGAAATTATCTGATATAATAACTTATCATAACTGTTAACAGAAATGAATAGTTGGAAACGGCCAACTAAATGCGGCAGCCGGGAGGTGGAGTTATGCATGATATGATTGATATTGAGACAGCACGGACTTTTTTGAATTTCATGGTGGATTATTACGCTCTTCTGCGGCGCCATATCGTGGAAGCGAATCAGTTCCGGTTCAACTCCCACGGATTCTCCACGCTGTATACTCTGCGGAATTACCGGAATAAGCCCATCACCATGACTGAGTTCGCGGGAGAACTGGGAATTACCAAACAGCAGCTTACCAAGCTTGTGAACGATCTGGAAGCGCAGAACTATGTGAAGCGTTCCCATAATGCAGAGAACCGCCGTCAGGTGTATATCAGCATCACAGAAGAAGGTGTGGAGCATCTGGAACATATGCTTGGGGAAATCCTTCACGAGATCATCAAATCACTGGAAGATTTCAGTCAGGAAGACAAGGTAAAGATTCAGGAATACGCAGGCTCACTGTCCGAAATGCTGCGCCGCGACGAAGAAAACTGCAGACAGCGTGAGATGCGCAATGCAGACGAATAAAAAAACAAAAGCATCCGTTACGGATGCTTTTTTGTGTGATGACTTACTGGATTGTCATTTCAAAATTACAGGAATAATTGGAGAAGGAAACGTAGATCTCATGGGTGCCGGTGGGAATTGCTTCGTCCAGAACCAGGGCAACACCCTTGTAGTCTCCGTTTTCCAGCTTCATATCGGGGTAGGATGTCATATCGGGTTTTGCGGGAATGGAGTTGGCTGCGAGATCGGATACATAGGCAACATCGCAGGCGGCATCTTCGGGATACCAGATTTCATAGTCCTCAAAGTAGAGAACGAGGGTTTTTGTGTCAGCGTGATAGACGGGATCGGAAGCCAGATGGAGGCTGCGGTAGTCCACGTATTCTTCGTCTTCGGGACGGACATATTCGGTTTCGGGCTGGGTTTCTTCAATAGTGGTATCAACGGTTTCGGCAGCGGTATCATTGACGGCGTCCGTGTCTTCGGAAGGTGCGGAAGAGCAGGCGGAAAGTGTCAGGGAGGCGAAAACCAGCAGCATTGCGATGTATTTCTTCATAAGACGACTCCTTTATTGTATATCAGCTGTTCTTACGGGAGTATTATACCATATTCCGCAGATGAAAGCTATAG
This sequence comes from Clostridia bacterium, assembly GCA_017407225.1. Classification (GTDB taxonomy): domain Bacteria; phylum Bacillota; class Clostridia; order Oscillospirales; family CAG-272; genus UMGS1696. The sequence continues at coordinate 8,285 of JAFQWY010000255.1, forward strand.
ATATTTTGAAAATATTTCGTGAAAGACAGCCGGAGACAATCATTCCGGCAGAATGACGCAGCGCAGAGTGCACTGCAGTTTTCCGCTTCCGGTCAGCAGTCCGGAGGTATCCCGTGAATGAATCCATCCGAGGAGATCCTCACTGATCCGCTCTCCAGGTACGATTGCCGGAATTCCGGGGGGATATGCCATAACGGTATCGGCGGCAATCCGTCCGCGGGCATCGTCTATGGATACCTCTTCGGCAGGAAGAACGGAGGCTTCCCACGGAGTCAGTACGATTTCGGGAAGAGGAGGTTCGATACCGGCATCCGCTGTGCAGACGGAATTGCGGCGGGGAATGTTTTTACATACGGAGATCAGCTTCTCCGTCATTGAAGAAGTGTCGCCGGCGCCGGTCATCAGCAGGACATATCCGGGAGCGGTCATTTCAGGCTCTATTCCCCGGTCCCGCAGATGTTGTGCCAGCTCATCACCGCTGAAGCCCTGCCGCTGCAGAATCAGCTTCGAGCAGTCGTAGGCGAAGACTCCTTCCGGGACAGTGAAGCAGCCGGACTCGCGGAGGCATCGGATCTGCTCGGACCAGTTTTTAAACAGTCCGGAATCCTGTGCCGCATGCGCGCATCCGTCAATGGAGGCGAGAAACAGGTATGACGGGCTGGAGGTTTCAAAGACTGCCAGAGATGCGGCGATTGCTTCGGGCGGTACCAGACGGCCGTTGAGATGAAGAATAGATGTCTGTGTCAGAGAAGGCATGGTTTTGTGCAGACTCATTACGGTGATATCCGCGCCGCATTGAACGGGGGAGGGGACGGACGGATCCAGAAAGCCCAGATGGGAACCGTGTGCCGCATCCACAACCAGAGGTATGCCGCGGCTGTGACAGATTTCAGCGATGGTTTTTACATCGCTGACAACTCCGTCGTATGTGGGGGAGGTAATGACCACGCAGGCGGCATCGGGGCAGGTGAGCAGAGCGTTTTCCACCTGCTCCGGTGTTATGTCGGCGGCAAATCCCAGGGGATGGTTCCGGGGGATCAGATAGGTTGGCCGGGAACGGCAGAGGGATGCGGCATTGTACACGGATTTATGGCAGTTCCGGGCCATGATGATGGGAGATCCATCTTTGGCTAATGCGTGAACTGCGGCAAGAATACCGCCCGTGGTGCCGTTGACCAGGAAAAAAGAATGTGCCGCACCGAACACACGGGCAGCGTGATCCTGGGCATCCTTCAGAATTCCGTCGGGGGCGTGAAGGTTGTCAAGACCGTCGATTTCGGTGAAGTCGAGAGGGGCGAGATCGCGGATATATTCAAAGGAAGAATTCCGCTTGTGGCCCGGCATATGATAGGGAACGGAACGGCCGGAATATGCTTTGAGAATATCAATCAGCTTCACGGTACGTCCTCCTTTTTGTGAAAAGAAAGAAAAAACATATCTCAGTAAACCAAGATATGTTTGTTTCTATTACAGCGGTATAGGGATTCGAACCCCAACATACAGAGTCAGAGTCTGCTGTGCTACCTTTACACAATACCGCTATCTGGTGGATCAGTTTTGCTTTCGCTTTGCTGTGTCCTGCCGACGGATGATATTATATCACAGTCATTCCTGCTTGTCAATACCTTTTTGAAAGTTTTTTGCATTTTTTGAAAAAGTTTTTTCAGCTCCCGGAGGCTGTGTGATTTTACAGAGTATGGTAATTCACACTTGCAATCGGCGAATAACTGTGGTATGATAAAGGGAAGAATACCGTAGATCCTGACAGGAGGTTACGGTATGCGTGCTTATCATTTTTTTATGAAATTCATGCGCAGTTTTATCATCGGATTCGGATGTGCGTCGGCGGCTCTCGCCATTGCCGCCATGCTGATCTATGCCGGATATGCGCTGTATTTCAACTGAGGTAAATTATGCGACTGGATAAATTTCTGGCGGACAGCGGTTATTACACCCGTAGCGAGGCGGGCAGACTGATCCGGCGCGGCGGTGTTGCCGTCAACGGGACTGTGGTGAAGGATCCTTCCGCAAAAATTGATGAGAATACCGCATCGGTCACAGCGGAGGGCAGAACTCTTGGTTATATGAAGTTCCGCTGGCTGATGCTGAACAAGCCGGAGGACACCACCTCCACTACCGAAGAAGGAGATTCCAAATCCGTCATGAAGCTTCTGCCGCCGGAGTTTTCCGGACGGGATATGTTCCCCTGCGGCCGGCTGGATATCGACACCACAGGGCTGCTGCTGATCACCGATGACGGACAGACAGCCCACAATCTGCTCTCACCGAAGCATCACTGCGAAAAGACCTACCGCTTCACCTGCCTGCCGGTGGATGAAGATGCGGTTGCAAAGCTGGAAGGCGGCATCGAGCTGTCCGACTTTACTTCCAGGCCCTGCAAGGTGAATATGACCGATCCCGAGCACGGGGAGATCACCGTAACGGAAGGGAAGTACCACCAGATCAAGCGGATGTTCCATGCGGTGGGAAGTGAGATTCTCACACTGGAGCGGATCACCTTTGCCGGACTGGAGCTGGATCCCGGATTGGCACGGGGAGAATGGCGGGAGCTGACCGATGACGAGATCGCGGTGCTGATGAAGCACAACGGCTGAAGATACATTATATTATTACATAGAAAGGCGAATCATGAACATACTGGAAACACTGGCTCAGGAGCTGAATATTCCCCTTGAGAGACTGACCGCTACGGTGGAGCTTCTGGACGAAGGAAATACCGTTCCCTTTGTGGCGCGGTACCGGAAAGAAGTCACCGGTGGTCTGGACGACACCGTGCTGCGAAATCTCATGGACCGGCTGACGGCTCTGCGGAATCTGGAAAAGCGCAAGGATGAGGTGAAATCCCTCATCGAGACACAGGGCAAGCTGTCGCCCGAGATCATCTCCGCCATCGATGCCGCCATGACCGTCACGGAGGTGGACGATATTTACCGTCCCTTCCGTCCCAAGCGCAAGACCCGCGCATCGACTGCGCGTGAAAGAGGGCTGGCACCTCTCGCGGAGCTTCTGATCGCTCAGGAGAAGGCATACAACCCCTCTATCGAAAAACAGGCAGAAGCATATATTAATGAAGAAAACGGCGTGAAGACCGTACAGGACGCTCTGCAGGGCGCTATGGATATCATTGCCGAAGAAGTTTCCGACAACGCCGACTACCGTAAGGAAATCCGTTCCATCACCATGAAGAAGGGGACGATCACCACCAGAAAGCAGGCTGACAATCCCACCTTCGAGCAGTATTACGAATACAGCGAATCTGCGGCGAAGATTCCGCCCCACCGGGTTCTTGCCGTGAACCGCGGCGAAAAGGAAGAAGCGCTGGCAGTTTCCGTTGACGTGGAGAAAAATCTGATCGTCAGCTACCTGCTTGGTGAGGTGATCAAAAACCGGAAATCCCCTGCGGTGCCCTGGCTGACAGCGGCGGTGGAGGACAGCTACGACCGTCTGATCGCACCGTCCGTTGAGCGTGAAATCCGCAATGAGCTGACCGAAAACGCTCAGGAAAGCGCCATCGGGCTGTTTGCGGTGAATCTGAGAAATCTCCTTATGCAGTCCCCGCTGAAGGGGAAGACCGTGCTGGGGTACGACCCCGGTTACCGGACAGGATGCAAGCTGGCGGTGGTGACGAAAACCGGTGCGGTAGCGGATACCGCCGTGATCTATCCCACCAAGCCCAGAGAGCAGATTGCCGAATCCAAGAAGGTGGTCAAGCGCCTGATTGAACGGTACGGTGTGGATGTGGTCGCCATCGGAAACGGCACGGCATCCGGCGAGAGCGAAATGTTCATCGCGGAAACTCTTGCCGAGATGGGCGGAAAGACCAAGTATATCATTGTTTCCGAAGCGGGAGCGTCCGTGTATTCCGCGTCGGAACTGGGCGCTGAGGAATTCCCGGATTTCGATGTAACCGAGAGAAGCGCGGTATCCATTGCACGAAGACTGCAGGATCCTCTGGCGGAGCTGGTGAAGATCGATCCCAAGTCCATCGGTGTGGGACAGTACCAGCACGATATGAAGCCTGCGCGCCTTGATGAAGCTCTCACCGGTGTGGTGGAAGCCTGCGTAAACTCCGTTGGTGTAGACGTGAATACGGCGTCCTACTCCCTGCTGTCCTATATCGCGGGGATCAATATTACCTCTGCGAAGAATATCGTGAAATACCGGGAGGCAAACGGTGAATTCCGCTCCAGAAAGGAGATTCTCAGGGTTCCGCGGTTCGGTGCCAAGGCATTCGAGCAGGCAGCGGGATTTCTGAGAATCCCCGGAGGGGACGAGATCTTCGACAACACCGGTGTTCATCCCGAGTCCTACGGTGCCGCCAAACTTCTTCTTGAAAAGTTCGGCAGAACCAAGGAGGATGCCCGCGGCGGAATTTCTCTCAGACAGGAAGCACAGAAGTACGGCATGAAAAAACTGTCTGAAGAAATCGGCGTGGGTGAGATGACGCTCTCCGACATTCTGTCCGAGCTTGAGAAGCCGGGACGCGACATCCGCGATACGCTGCCGCCTCCGGTGCTGAGAGACCGTGTGCTTACTCTGGAGGATCTGACCGAAGGTATGGTGCTCACAGGCACGGTCCGCAATGTCATCGATTTCGGCGCATTTGTGGATATCGGCGTGCATCAGGACGGACTTCTGCACATTTCCGAGATTGCCGACCGGTTCATCAAGCATCCTTCCGAGGTTCTGTCCGTGGGGGACATCGTCAGAGTGCAGGTAAAATCCGTTGATGTGAAGAAGAAACGGATCGGACTGACCATGAAAAACGTGAAAGAATGAGGATTCTGACGGAATAATCACCGGAATCGGGCTTTCGGTATGCGCACGAATCTCATTAAATGAGAAAACATGAGCGTTGAGGACGGGGATCGGAAAGGCTGAAACGAAAAAATCGTGTACAGAATGCACAAAGTAATAATTTGATTTTCAGTAAAAAAAACTCTTCCATTTGATATCAGAATTTGGTATAATACTGTACGTGAACAGTAGAGACTACAAAAAACATTGCATATAATTCCAAGGAGGATTTATTAATGGCAAGCTTATCCCTGAAACACATCTACAAGAAATATCCCGGCGGCGTTACTGCTGTATCCGACTTCTGCCTCGAAATCAAGGACAAGGAATTCCTGATTCTCGTAGGTCCTTCCGGCTGCGGTAAGACCAC
>JAFQWY010000256.1 GCA_017407225.1 Clostridia bacterium
GGTATGTCCTCCGGCGAAATCTACGAACCCATGGATATGGCATACATGATTCTCGCTGACGATGCTTCTTCCGTTGAAGCATGGCTGGAATTCACCGAAGCCGCTGAAACCAACCCCACCGAAACCCTCGCTGCAATCGAAGCAGGCGAATACGATGACCTCCGCGTTCCCGTTCTGTACTCCAATGTACACGCCAACGAAGTTGCCGCTGCCGACGGTATCCTGAAGTTTGCATGGACCATCTTGGAAGCTGCAGCAGCTGACGGCATCCTCACCTACAACAACCTGACCGGTCTGACCGCAGAAGGCGAAGCACAGCTTGCTGCTGAAATGGCTGAACAGGGCATGCACGTTCCGGATCTGATTGCCGACAAGACCGAATACCTCGGCTTCATCAAGGCAGGCAACGGCGTTTCCGGTATCGTTGATCTCGACAAGTACTACGAACAGGAAACCGTTACCGTTGACGTGAACGAAATGCTTGAAGACGTATTCTTCATCTTTGTTCCCGAAGAAAACGTTGAAGGCCGCGAATATGTAACCCGTTACGCTTCCAACGGCTACGACCTCAACCGTGACAACTCCTTCCAGACCACTGAAGAAACCCAGAACATGCAGAAGCTGATCGGTACCTTCAACCCCGTCTCCTTCACCGAATACCACGGCCGTGTTCAGGCTTTCCAGTGCGAACCCTGCGACCCCCCGCACGAACCCAACTTCGAATATGACCTTCTCGCCGAACACCTGATGACCGGCGGCGAAGCATTCGGTATCGCAGCAGTTGCGAACAATGCTTCCTACAACTCCTACGTAATCCCCCAGAGAGACTATCTCTACTCCACCACTGACGAAGAAGGCAACGTTCTTCCTTACTGGGCACCCTGGGACGATATGTCCACCTCTTACACTCCTCAGTTCGCTATGCTCCACGGTACTGTTGCATACACTGTAGAACTTCCCGCATACAACGATGACGCCGCTGCTCTCATCCAGTACGGCTGTCTCGGTCAGTCCAACTACATTGCAGCTGAAAAGCTCGCTTACATCACCGCGCAGACCAAGATCTACGAACGCGGCGTAACCAACGCGAACTCCAACGCATACGACCTCGTTGGTCAGTGGTTCACCGACCAGTACGACACCGAAGGCGCTGAAATGGATCTCTTCCGTCCTGAATTCGACGGCGAAGGCCAGAACGGCAACTTCTATCCCGAATGCTACATTATCGCTCTCGACGGCGAAAACCAGACCAACCTTCAGGCAGCTGCTGATATGATGGTATGGCTGGCAAGAAACGACGTTAAGATTCTCGTTACCGAATCCGAAGTTGAATACAACGGCGTTACCTATCCCGCAGGCACCATGATCATCTCCATGTACCAGGCTAAGCGTTCCGTTGCAAACGGCGCTCTCTACGACGGTACTCTCATCCAGCAGTGGTCCGACCTCTACTCTGAAGGCATCACCACTTTCGGTGAAACCAGAGGCTTTGACGTTGTTACCGTTGCTGAACCCGCAGCTTACGAAGCAATCGCAGCTGTATGCGGCGAATGGATGGACTACGAAGATGCTCTCGCATACAACGTAGAATCCGCATTCTCCGGCAAGACCAATGACCAGGTTGTTATCTCCAACGCATCCGAAGACTCCACCGCAGCTGTCAACGCTCTCCTCACTGCAGGCGAAGCAGTTGCTATGGTTACCGACGAAACCAGCGAATTCTACGGTGATTTCGTTACCACTTACGCTGCATGGCTCACCGTTGCCGATGAATACACCCTCACCGGTACCGGCGTTGCATACGATGCACTTCCCGAAGCCAAGCTGATTACCAAGGCTCCCGCTGTATACGTTACCGGCGCTCCCGTAAATGCAACCGCAGGCTTCGTTCACACCAACCGTGTTACCAACACCAACTGGAACTACGACATGGAAGCTCTCGAAATGATGGGCTTCGCTGTAACCACCGATCTGGCTGCTGCTGACGCTGTTATGGGCTCTTCCGCACTGACCGAAGATGAACTTGCAGCTGTTAAGGCAGGCAAGGCTTACATCGGTTACGGCTCCAGAGCAGGCCGCGCAGCCGGTCTCTTCGCTGAAGACGCTCTCGTTCGTGACTCCGCTTCCGGTATGGACTGCCTTGGTTACGTTACCTACCCCACCACTACTCTTGTTAACGCAAGCTACGTAATGGACAACGATGATGTTCTCTACGGCTACGGCGTAGGCTACTATACCGCTATTCCCGAAGGCGCAGAAGTTCTCGTTCAGATGGACGGCAGCCGTGTTCCCACCGAAGGCTTCATCCAGGCGATCACCGAAGAACAGGCTGCAAAGAGCGACGCTCTCCTGAACGGCTCCATCCAGGGTATCTCCTACAACGGCACCGATGCTGAAGGCAACACCATCAACACTGTTCTGTTTGCAAACACCCTGACCAACAAGCTCCACCAGCGCGATGAATACGCGTTCATCTCCAACTTCATCTTCTCCAACCTCCTCGGCGAAGACTATACTTCCGTTGTGGAAGCTCCCGTAGTGGAAGAAGTTGTTGAAGAACCCGGCTTCTTCGGCTCTATCTTCAGCTTCTTCATCAGCCTTTTCGTTGACTGAGTTGGCTGAAACCTGATTCCCAAACAGCATAACAAAAGCGGTATTCCGGATTTCGGAGTACCGCTTTTTGATATTGAAGGGATCAGTTTTTGTCGGAATCGCTGTCGTTCCGGTATTCATCCCACTGACGTTTCCGGTTGATCCGGATCAGCAGAACGGATTCGATGATAACCAGAATCGCCAGAACGAACAGGAGAGCCTTTGTGATATCATTGTTGATAAACGCCATAGCCCGGTTGTACCGGTCGGTGATGACGAAGGTAATCATCATCAGGGAAAGAATCAGGCAGACATGGGGAAGGAATCCCGCCAGTCTGTTCAGAAATCGCTTCATTCCTGCACCTCCGTTTCGCCGATCATGACCGCATCATACAGTTTCCGCTGACCGGACTGGATCCGTTCCTCGTCCACGCGGTGCTTTTCACCCATCCACAGGGACTGGGCACTGTCGCCGCCGTCGAAGTTGTAAGCCGCAGAGCAGCCGATGGATTCGTAGATCTCACCCAGCTGGAACAGGCGCACGCCGTCGGATTCTTCACTTCGTCCGTCCACGACAATGAAGCAGTAATGGCCCGGTTCATAGTAACCGATGGAGGAACGGGGATGACGGGAGGTGATCACGTTGTCGTCATAGAAATTATCGTTGAACTTTGTGATGGCTTCACCATTTTCGTCAAGGAGCGAGGGACCGAATTCCCAGATCTGCCAGGGATTCTTCGCCAGAATTTCATCCCGGTCGAAGGCACGCATATCATAGGTTTCCATGGTGCCGTCGGTGTACAGAACGCAGATGTCGGCCCCGATATACTCGGAATCCCGGAGAAGTCTGCCGTTCCGCATGGCGAAGTAGACCATGTTTTCGTTGCCGTAGTAGTCACCGTTGAGGGCAAGTACGGCATCCTCAGTACGGTAACGGATTCCTTCGTCGTCTTCAAATACCTGAACGGTTTCCGCATGATCTTCAATGGGAACCCGGTCATCCACCACGGAAGTGAACAGATTCTCAATATTCCGGACGTACACATCGTACAGGTAGTAGGCAACTTCGTAAGTTTTATTGTTGTAGTCGATGTGATTACGGACTTTCTGGGCGGTCATGCAGATGTCGTGACTGCGGTACAGGCCAACATAATTCTTCCGCACATAGTCCATGGAATCAATGGTCGGAAGCCCTTCGGCGGTTATGTAGCTTGCGATGTCGGTATCGCTGTCAAGCTCTACGGTATTGACGGAGCTGACCGTGGAATAGGGCAGGAACACCGGGGAAGGAAAGTCGCCCTCTCCGGCAAGGTCATAGACTGGATCCGCACTGACCGGGATTGTTTCGGCAGAGGTATCGGAAACAGTTTCCATGGGATCGGTCGCGGTAGTTTTCGGGGAATCAAGCCCCCAGAGGGAACGGATATGGTGGAAGTAGCAGAACACCGACAGTGCGGTGCAGAACAGAAGAATGTCCGCTGTAATCACTGTCCAGAGGGGACAGGGACGTTTGTTTTGCTTCATGTTTTGTGTTTCCTTCCGAAAATGAGTTTTTTCTGGATAAAATAGTTGGAAACGAAGAAGAGAATTTCCGCACCCAGCTTTGCAACCCCCAGCGGAATGTGCAGAACCCGGGTCAGAAGCTCAAGAAGCCCCGCCTTGCAGAGGAATACCACGCCGGCAAGACCGTAATATTCGGGCATGGCTTTGATCAGGGGAGCATCGCTGCGGAACACAAAGTTGCGGTTGAGGAAGAAATTGGTCAGGGATGAGCAGATCCACGCCGCCACCATGGCAATCTCCATGGAGAGAGCCGACGGAATCACCGCATCCAGCAGAAGCACCAGCGCGTAGTCGATGATGAAGGCAAGTCCCGAGGAAAACAGATACTTCAGGGATTTTGAAGCGAGAAAGATCGTCCGGTAAATCCGGATCGAATCCCGCACGGGTCGGAAATGGGAGGAAGAATTGTTGTCTTCGTAGACGGTTTCAATGGGAATTTCCGCAAACGGAATCTTTTCTTCCACGGCAGTGAACAGCATATTCATCTCGTATTCGTATCGGTCACCGGAGGTTTGAGCGAAGATGGCCGCGTTTTTCAGAGAGAATCCACGCAGCCCGGTCTGGGTGTCGTTCAGTTTTCGTCCTCCTGCCACTGCGAAAACAATCCGCGTGAGACTGTTGCCGAACCGGGAGCGCAGGGGAACCTCGCCGGTGAAATGCCGGGATCCCAGAACCAGAGCGTCCGGATTCTGATCCACGGCATCCGCGATTTTTGCGATATCTTCGGGTCTGTGCTGACCGTCCGCATCGGCTGTGACGATATATTTCTTTGAGGTATATGCCCGATCTGTGAGAATGTGGTTCATCCCGTATTTCAGCGCACCGCCCTTGCCGCGGTTTTTCGGGTATCGAAGCACTTCGGCATATCCGGATACATCTGCGAAAACGCTGTCGAACTCCGCGCCGCTTCCGTCATCCACACAGATAACGGAGAAGCCGCGCCCGTGAAGCTCCGATGCCACGGAAATCAGCGCATCCGATGGCTTGTTTGCCGGAATGAGAATTACTGTATTTTCTGATGACATAATCTGACTCCTGAAAAAGTTTCATTTGATATTATAACACACAAAGATCCGGATTTATTGCATCATATGTGAAATTTTTCCGTGAATCCAAGATTTCAGGCAGATTTCACGGAAGAAAACGAATCTGCGGCGCATAACTTGACATTTCGCTGATTTCTGCTATAATAGTATCAGACAAATTTATGCAAAAATAAGGAGATGCCATATGATTCTCACTCAGAAAGACTTCAATAAACTGTTCGACCACACCCTTCTCAAGCCCTTCGCAACTCTGGAGATGTTCAAGAAGGAATGCATGATCGCGGCACAGTACGGCTTCTGCACCATCGCCATCAACAGCGGTGTAACCAAGGAATGTGTGGAAATCCTCAAGGGATACGACGTGAAGGTTGACTCCGCGGTTGGATTCCCTCTGGGATGCATGACCATTGCCGCAAAAGCTGCCGAAACCAAACTTTGCCTCGCTGACGGTGCGGATGAGATCGACTATGTGCTGAATATCGGCAAGCTGAAGGAAGGCAATCTGGCTTACATCAAAGAAGAAATGAAGACCATCGTCGGTCTCTGCCGTGACAAGGGCGTGACTTCCAAGGTGATCTTTGAAAACTGCTATCTGACCGATGATGAAAAGAGAGCGGTCTGCGATATCGCACTGGACGTTCTGCCCGATTTCATCAAGACTTCCACCGGTTTCGGTCCCACTTCTGCTACTGTGGAGGACGTAAAGCTGATGAAAGCCTGCGTAGGCGATAAAATCAAGGTCAAGGCTGCCGGCGGAATCCGCGATCTGGAAACCTGTCTGGCCATGGTGAACGCAGGTGCCGAAAGAATCGGATGCAGCGCCAGCGTAGCCATTGCGGAAGCATACGCAAAGACCCTGTAAACAGCGAAAATCCTTAATTTTACATAAGGAAGGAAAACCATATGAAAAGCTACGTGGTTTACGCCGATCAGCACTGCGAAATTGTGGATCTGCCCATGCCGAAATACGGGGACTATGATGCGCTGGTGAAGATCGAAAGCTGCGGTGTCTGCAACGGCACCGATATGAAGATTATCCACGGCAAGTTCAAGGGGATTGATGAGTATCCCGCAGTCCTCGGTCACGAAGGCGTGGGACGGGTAGTGGAGCTTGGCGCGAAGGTAACGTCATTCAAAGTTGGCGATCTGGTTCTCATGCCTTTCATCGGAGATGCTCCCGAGGGATATTCCAGCGCATGGGGAACTTATTCCGAATACAATATCGTCACCGATGCCCGTGCCATGGAAAAGGACGGTCTGATTCCCGAGGAATTTGCATATGCTCAGCAGAAGCTGCCCGAGGGCTTCGATCCCGTTTCTTCTGCGATGATCATCACCTTCCGGGAAGTTCTCAGCACTATGAAGCGTTTCGGTCTGGAGGCCAACAGGAGCATTGCCATTCTGGGACTCGGTCCCGTGGGTCTGAGCTTTGTGAAGTTCTGCAAGCTGTCCGGCATCGGTCCCGTGATTGCCATGGATATCGACGCCGGCAAGCTGGAGCTGGCAAAGAAGATGGGCGCGGATTATGTCATCAACTCCAGGGAAACCGATATTGTCACCGCCATCCGGGAAATCTGTCCCGACGGTATTGACTACGCTCTGGATGCGGTGGGATTCAACGGATTCATCAACCAGGCGCTGGAGGTCATTGTTCCCGACGGAAAAATCTGCGTCTACGGCATTTCCGAGCAGATGAATACCAACGTGGACTGGAGCAAGTGCCCCTACAACTGGACGCTCCATTTCCATCAGTTCCCCTCCAAGAAGGCGGAATCCGAAGCGCACGGTCAGATCTGCCACTGGATCAAGGAGGGAATTCTCGATCCGAATGACTTTATTTCCCATGTGTTTGATTTTGCGGATATCGACAAGGCATTCGACCGGATCAAAAACCGTCAGCCGTCCATGAAGATGGTTATCAGATTCTGAGGAGGATCACATGGCTGTATATTTACTGGCGCATGACCTTGGTACCTCCGGAAACAAAGCATCCCTGTTCGATGAAAACGGTGCACTGGTAAAAAGCATGACCTGTTCCTATCCCCTTGACGTGAAGAACGGCACATGGGCGGAACAGAATGCCGACGACTGGTGGAAAGCCGTATGCGACAGCACCAGAGCGCTTCTTGAAGGCGTCAATCCTGGTGACATCGCCGGGGTATCCTTCAGCGGACAGATGATGGGTGCGCTGTGCGTGGACCGGGACGGAAATCCCCTGCGCCCGTCCATTATCTGGGCGGATATGCGCGCGGCGGATCTGGTGGACGGACTGCGGAAGAACATTGGTGCGATGGAATATTACAAACTGACCGGTCACCGGCTCAGCGCATCCTACAGCGGTGCCAAGCTGGCATGGGTCAGAGAGAACGAACCGGATGTCTACCGGAAGACCGACAAGGTTCTCAATGCAAAAGACTACATTTTATATAAGCTCACCGGAAATATGGTGACCGAGCCCTCCGACGGATCCTCCACCTGCCTGCTGGATATCTCAACTCTGCAGTGGTCGGAGACTTTGGCGGATCTGTACGGCATCTCCATGGACAAGCTGCCCGAGCTGCGCCGCTCCATTGATCCGGCAGGTACCGTCACCAGAGAAGCGGCATCTCTCACCGGACTTCTGGAAGGAACACCGGTGATCTGCGGCGGCGGGGACGGCCCCTGTGCGGCTGTGGGAAGCGGCGCGGTACGGGAAGGCATCGCAAACTGCTGCCTCGGTACCTCCTCGTGGATCTCCTTTGCATCAAAGGAGCCGCTGATTGACGAAAATATGACCACATTCACCTTTGCACATATGGTGCCCGGGTATGTTCTGCCCACCGGTACCATGCAGCAGGGCGGCGGTGCGCTGTCGTGGGCGGTGAAGACCCTGTTCAAGGATTTTTCCATGGACAAATCCGCCGTGTACGATCTGGTCAACCGTGAAGTGAACGCTTCCCCCGTTGGGGCAAAGGGACTGATTTTCCATCCCTATCTCATTGGCGAGCGTTCTCCGCGGTGGAATGACAAGGCAAAGGGCAGCTTTATCGGACTGACGCTGGAACACGACCGGGGGGATATGCTCCGTGCGGTCATGGAAGGCGTGGCGCTGAACTTCACGGTGATTCTGGACGCTTTCCGTGAGAACGGTGCCCAGATCGGAGCGGTGAACCTGTTGGGCGGCGGTGCGAGAAATCCCGCATGGCGCAAGATTCTGGCCGATGCCATGGGCGTGACCATCCGGACTCCCACGGTTCTGGAGGAAGCCACCTCCATGGGTGCGGCGATTACGGCAGGTGTTGGCGCAGGCGTGTTCAGGGATTTCAGCGTGATCGACAGATTCCTGATAATCCGGGAAGAACTTCAGCCCGATGTGACCCTGCGCGCCGAATATGACGAATGCAGCAGACGTTTTGACGAAACCTACAAGGTTCTCGAACCTTTATTCAACAATTATTGAGTTATTCGAGGTGTATTATGATCGAATCCAAACTTTTTCTCGCGCTTCCCGAGTACATTGCCACTCCCGACGGCATGGCCATTGACGCGGAAGGAAATCTGATTCTGGCGTGCCCCAACTATGCGGATCAGTCCCTGCCCGGATGCATCGTGAAGATTGACAAGGACAAGAATCTGACCAAGTGGGTGGACGTGCCCGTGAATCCGGAAACCGGTCTGGCAAGCCCCATGGGGATCGCGTTTGGTCCCGACGGTGATCTGTATGTGTGCGACAACGAAGGCTGGCCGGGAAAGCCCGAGCTGATCGAAAAGGGAAGAATCCTCCGCCTCCGCATCCGTGATAATAAAGTGGAAAAGTGCACCGTTGTGGCAAATCACATGGAACATCCCAACGGCATGAGAATCCGTGACGGCTATATCTACGTGACCCAGAGTACTCTGAACAAGGTGAAGGATCCCTCCGGCAAGCTGGTGAGCTGCGTTTACCGCTTCAAGCTGGATGACGAAAACATTGAAATCACCAATACGCTGGAAGACAAGAACATTCTCACCACCTTCCTGACCCACAATCCCGACGACCAGTACGGTGTGGACGGCATCGAATTCGACCATGACGGCAATCTGCTGGTGGGCAACTTCGGCGACGGTGCGGTGTACAAGGTGACCTTCAACGAGGACCTGAGTGTGAAGTCCAATGAAGTCTGGGCGCAGGATCTGGATCAGCTTCTCACCACCGACGGCATGATCATGTCCGAAGAGGGATATCTCTACATCGCGGATTTCTGCGGCAACTCCATTGCACGGATTTCTCCCGAGGGCAAGGTGGAACGGATCGCATTCAGCCCTGACAACGACGGTCTCGACGGCGGTCTGGACCAGCCCGGCGAACCCATCATCTGGAACGGCAGGCTGGTTGTTGCCTGCTTCGACCTGGTAACCGGCGGCGACAACGTGAACACCGGTCACCAGATGCCCGCAACTCTGGCGGAACTGGAAATCTGAATCTCGGAAAATCACAAAAAACGGAATCTTTCACAAAAATCCGCAGGGATGGTATTGCAAAATCATATCGGCTGCGGTATAATAAAGTGATGCGAATTACGCAATAACGAAAGGAATTTGATAATATGTACAGATGCGAACATCCCAAGCCGCAGTTCCAGCGCGATGCATGGATCAACCTCAACGGCGAATGGCAGTTTGAAATCGACCGCGGCAACAGCGGCGTGGCAAGAAAACTCTACGAAGATGCTGCAGTTCTCGGTTCCAAGATCAACGTACCCTTCTGCCCCCAGTGCAAGCTGTCCGGCGTGGAAGACAAGGACTTCATGACCTCTGTATGGTACAAGAGAGAAGTGGAACTGACCGAAGAACAGCTCTCCGGCAACGTATTTCTCCACTTCGGCGCAGTTGACTACTGGGCAACCGTATATGTAAACGGCAAGCGCGCAGGCAAGCACAAGGGCGGCTACGTTTCCTTCAAGTTTGATGTAACCGAATACGTTCACGCAGGCAAGAATACCATCTGCCTCCATGCGGAAGACGACGAACGCAACCGTCTGATCCCCCGCGGCAAGCAGTCCGAACTCTACTACTCCCACGGCTGTGACTACACCAGAACCACCGGTATCTGGCAGACCGTATGGATGGAATTCGTTCCCAAGACCTACATCGCGAAGACCAAGTACCTCATGGATGCAGAAGCGTGTACCCTCACCATCATCGCTGATCTGGAAGGTGCAGGCACTCTCACCGCTGCTGCATCCTTTGACGGCGCTGACTGCGGCACCGCATCCATCGAATGCGCAGGCGGTCAGGCAGTTCTGACTCTCAAGCTCACCGAAAAGCACCTGTGGGAAGTAAACAAGGGCGGGCTGTACGATCTGAAGCTGACCTACGGCGACGACGTTGTAAACTCCTACTTCGGTCTCCGTTCCATCGCTTACCGTGACCACAAGTTCTTCCTCAACGGCAAGTCCGTATTCCAGAGACTGATTCTGGACCAGGGCTTCTATCCGGACGGCGTATACACCGCTCCCTCCGATGCTGAGCTGGAAGCTGACATCGACCGTTCCATGGCAATGGGCTTCAACGGCGCACGTCTCCACGAAAAGATCTTCGAAGAACGCTTCCTGTACCATGCAGACAAGAAGGGTTATCTGGTATGGGGCGAATTCCCCAACTGGGGTCTCGACCATTCCTATGCTGACTCCATCTACGGTATCCTTCCCGAATGGCTGGAAGAAGTAGAACGCGACTTCAACCATCCTGCAATCATCGGCTGGTGTCCCTTCAACGAAACCTGGGACATGGGCGGCAGAAAGCAGTGGGACGATGTTCTCAATCTGGTTTACAGCGCAACCAAGTCCGCTGACCCGACCCGTCCCTGCATTGACACTTCCGGTAACTACCATGTAAACAAGACTGACGTTTACGACGTTCACGACTACGAACAGGATCCCGCGAAGTTTGCTGAACACTTCTCCGACTACAACGAATTCGGTACCATGTCCAACGGTCTGGGCAACAGACGTCAGCACTATGATGGAAAGACTCCCTTCTTCGTAAGTGAATACGGCGGAATCCGCTGGACCGACAAACAGGACGGCTGGGGCTACGGCAACGCGCCCAAGACCGAAGAAGAATTCCTGGCAAGACTCAAGGGTCTGACCGACGTTCTCCTTGACGACGACAGAATCTTCGCACTCTGCTACACTCAGCTCACCGACGTTGAACAGGAACAGAACGGTCTGTACACCTACGACCGCCGTCCCAAGTTCGATCCTGAAGTTGTTCACGCGATCTTCTCCCGCAAGGCTGCGATTGAGGACTGAGCGAGGATATTCTGAAGCCGAAATTGTAAGATAACCGCCTCGCTCCAGAGAATTTCCCTGACGGAAAATTCTCCGAAGTTGGGCAGTGGTTTGGCTGAGGATATACTGAAGCTGTAATCGTACGATAACCACCTCGCTCTCGAGAATTTCCCTGACGGAAAATTCTCCGAGGTTGGGCAGTGGTTTGGCTGAGGATTTCGTTAAGTCTTGGTTGGAAACAATCCGCCTTGCTCTCGAGAATTTTCCTGACGGAAAATTCTCCGAAGTTAGGTTGGGGATTGGTTTCAGCGCGACGATAATTCAGGCAATAGAATAGTATAGAAGCTCCCAAATCCTGCTTTTCGTGGGATATGGGAGCTTTTGTCATAAATCTTACACAAAATTCATTTGTTGTTCGCAGAACGGACATAGTATAGGGTTATAATGACTTAACAATTCAATTTAATGAATAATTCGTATTACTAAATATTTATTGCGGAGGACAATTTGGTCAGAATCATCACCGACTCCTGTGCGGATTTCAAGCCGGCGGAGCTTATCAGAAATAATATCACCTGCGTACCCCTTTCGGTTCACTTCGGCGACAGGGAATTTGTGGAAAACGTAAATCTGACGAAGGAGCAGTATTTTGAACTGCTGAAAACCGAGAAGGATTTTCCGAAGACTGCACAGCCCTCTCCCCAGACCTTCGCGGCTCTGATTCAGGAAGCCAAAGAACAGGGGGAAGGTGTTGTGATCATCACCATTTCATCCGGATTGAGCGGAACCTATCAGGGCGCGGTTCTTGCGAAAAACATGGCGGATTACGATGACTGCTATGTGATCGACAGTCTTACCGGCACCGGCGGGGAACGTCTGCTGGTGGAACACGCCTGCAGGATGCGCGACGAGGGAAAATCCGCACGGGAAATTGCAGAGGTCATGGAAGGGATGCGGCACAGAGTGGTGCTGTACACCTGTATGGATACGCTCGAGTATCTGCACCGCGGCGGCAGAATTTCCCACACCGCCTACACCATCGGCAGTCTGACGCACATCAAGCCGATTATGCATGTGGACAAACAGGGACGCCCGGAAATTCCCGCGAAAATGCTTGGTATGCGGAAGGCGATGGATTACATTCTGAGAAAAATTCCCGAGAATCCCATGGATCCCGCTCATCCCATGACGGTAATGTATACTGCTGACCGATCCAACGGCGAAAAACTGGCGGAACGGATCCGGACAGAGCATGGAATCGATGTACCGGACGACAGAATCGTACCCGTCGGTGCGGCTGTCGGCACTCATATCGGCCCCCATGCCTGCGCGATTGTGTATGTGGCGCAGGAGCCGGAAGCCTGAGCCAGCCGGAAAGATTTGTGAAGAAAACATACCGGATTGATAAAAAATTCATAAAATCCGTATTTACAAAAGAATCCGGCGGTGTTATAATATTCTGGTGAATCATTATTCATCGGAATCCTACCTTTGGAGGTAATAATATATGAGCATTCGCATCGGTATTCTCGGATACGGTAATCTCGGACGGGGCGTTGAATGCGCCATCCGTCAGAATCCCGACATGGAACTGGTGGGCGTATTTACCCGCCGTGATCCTTCGGCAGTGAAGACTTTTGGCGTAAAGGCGTATCACATCGACTGCGCGGCTGGGATGAAGGACGAGATCGACGTGATGATTATCTGCGGCGGCAGTGCAACGGATCTTCCCAAGCAGACTCCTGAATACGCGAAGATTTTCAATGTAGTGGACAGTTTCGACACCCACGCGAAGATTCCCGAACATTTTGCGGCAGTTGACGCATCCGCGAAGGAATCCGGCAACGTGGCAGTGATTTCCGTGGGCTGGGACCCCGGTATGTTCTCCGTGAACCGCCTGTACGCCGGCGCAATTCTTCCCGAAGGAAACGACTATACCTTCTGGGGCAAGGGCGTGAGCCAGGGACACTCCGACGCCATCCGCAGAATCGAAGGGGTTCTGGATGCCCGTCAGTACACCATTCCCGTGCCGGCGGCTCTGGAAGCTGTGAGAAACGGGGAAGCACCGGAGCTTACCACCCGTGAAAAGCATACCCGCGAATGTTTTGTAGTGGCAGAAGAAGGCGCGGATCTGGAACGGATCGAGCGTGAGATTGTCACCATGCCCAACTACTTTGCGGACTACGACACCACCGTTCACTTCATCTCCATGGAAGAGCTGCAGAGAGATCACAGCGGCATTCCTCACGGCGGCGTGGTGATCCGCAGCGGAAAGACCGGGCTGAATAAGGAACACGGCCACATAATTGAGTACAGCCTGAAGCTGGATTCCAATCCCGAGTTCACCTCCTCTGTGCTGGTTGCCATGGCGAGAGCCGCATACCGCATGAAGAGGGAAGGAATGAGCGGCTGCAAAACCATTTTCGACATTCCTCCGGCATATCTCTCCCTCAAGTCCGCGGAAGAGCTGAGAAAGACCTTACTGTAATCCTGCTGACAAAGCTGCTGTGATTCGGAAATTTCTTCTGAATCCGGCAGCTTTTTCTATATTAACAAACGGGTCACATTTGTGCAATAGAATTGTAAAGTAATCATGATATGATGGTAAACAAAACATTACAATATGATAGTGAGAGAATAAAGATATGAATACCGTCAAAAAAGCATTCTGCCGCACATTCCAGACAGCATTTTATGTAGCTCAGCCTGTTCTGCCCTACCGGGAACCGGAAATTCTGGATCAGGTGACACAAATCGCGCCTCTGCTGCAGAAAAAGAGAATCGGCTCCGTCCTTCTTGTAACCGACAGATTCCTGCATGACAGCGGAATCACCGCAGAACTGGAGGAAAGTCTGGCACAATCCGGCATCAGATGCACCGTATATGACGGCACCAATCCCAATCCGACTGTGATCAACGTAGAAGAGGCACTTGTGATGTACCGTGAGAACAAGTGCGAAGGCCTGATTGCATTCGGCGGAGGTTCCTCCATGGACTGCGCCAAGGCAGTGGGAGCCAGAGCTGCTTACCCCTGGTGCACACTGGAACAGCTGAAAGGGAATCTGCGTGTACTGCTGCCCATTCCCACACTCATTGCCATTCCCACGACAGCGGGCACCGGCAGTGAAGTTACCGTTACCGCGGTGATCACCGACAGCGAAAAGCATCATAAATATACCATGAACAGCTTTTCCCTGATTCCCGATGCAGCGGTTCTGGATCCGGCTGTGACCTATACCCTTCCGCCCCACCTGACAGCAACCACAGGGATGGATGCGCTGACCCACGCCGTGGAAGCGTACATCGGCGGATCCACCTCCCGTGAAACCCGTCAGAAGGCTCTGGAAGCAACCCGGCTGGTTTTCAGAAATATCGAAACCGCTTGCAAGTGTCCCACTGACCGTCAGGCCCGTGCCAATATGCTCCGCGCGGCGTATCTTGCAGGCATAGCATTTTCCAAATCCTATGTGGGATATGTTCACGCAGTAGCACATTCCCTGTGCGGACAGTACAATACCCCCCACGGACTTGCCAATTCCGTTCTGCTTCCCATTGTGCTGGAGGAATACGGTGTAGCAATTCACCATCAGCTTCACAATCTTGCCATCATGGCCGGCGCTGCTTCCAAATCCGATACTCATGCGGTGGCGGCAGGGAAGTTTATCAAGGCGATCCGTGACATGAACCGCAGACTGGGCATTCCCGAAACCCTGACCGGCATTCGTGAAGAGGACATTCCTGCCATGGCGAAGCACGCGGACAAGGAAGCCAATCCTCTGTATCCCGTTTCCGTACTGATGAACGCGGCGGAACTGGAAAAATTCTATTACAAAGTAGCGGATTGGAACAACTGAACCTGTACAGGATGGCCCAGCGGACTTGACTTTTCCCGGAACAGGGACTATAATGATAAAAAACATTCACGGGAGTCATTATGGGATATTTATTCTGTCTGCTTGCATTGTTCGCGGGCGTAACCAAGGGGTATTGCGGCAAGAAAACCAGCGGTACCGTTACCACACTGCCCGGAACCATGCTGTTCAACGCCGTCCGTATGCTGATCTGCATCCCCATCGGCTTTCTATGTGTCCTGCTGTATACCGGATCGCCTTCGCTGGCGGTGGACGGGAAGACTCTGCTGATCTCCGTTCTGTCAGGTGCGGCAACGTCCTGCTTCGTGGTATCGTGGATCGCCTGCGTGAGAAAGGGCGCCTACATGATGGTGGACGTGTTCCTGACACTGGGCGTGATCGTTCCCGTGGTGATGTGCCGGCTGTTCTTTGAAGAAGCGGTGCGCTGGAACCAGATTCTGGGGATTCTGCTCCTTGCGGCGGCGGCATACATTATGTGTTCCTACAACAAATCCATCGGAAAAGCGAAAATCAAACTGTCATCCGTTCTCCTGCTAACCTTCTGCGGTGCGGCAAACGGGCTGACCTCCTTTTCCCAGAAGTGGTCCCGATACGAGAGTGCGGCCGATGTATCCCTGTTCAATTTCTATACTTACATTTTCTCCGCTGTGATTCTCATTGCCTGCTGGCTGACGGTACGTGCGGTCCATCCCGATCAGAGCGGCGGAACCATGGATCGGAAGACGCTGATCCGGCTGGGCGGATATGTGACGGTCATGTCCCTGTGTCTGTTCCTGCACTCCCTGTTCTCCACTATGGCGGCAGGATATCTCTCCTCCTCACAGCTGTATCCCCTGATGCAGGGCGGATCGTTGGTGCTGTCCATGCTCATGTCCGCGGTATTCTTCGGCGAGAAGATCAACCTGCGCTGTATCATCGGCATCGGTGTCACCTTTGCGGCACTGCTGTGCATCAACCTGCTGTAAACAAATACTGAAAAAAGACTGCTGTATCCGCGGATTTTTGAACAGGTCCAGTAAAAACGGACAGTGACAAAAAAACTCCAATGTAGTAAAATAACTACAAAGGAGTTTTTTGTTATGTCAGGAAAAAAAGGAATGAAACATTACCCGGAAGAGTTCAAAGAACAGGTGAGGCAGGAATA
>JAFQWY010000257.1 GCA_017407225.1 Clostridia bacterium
CGTTACACACGAAGCGCGATGTATCACAACAAGGCAGGACGCGGGTATAAGCCATCGGAAAGGAGAGCATTCCGGCGTTCTCGTCACCGGCGCAAGGGCCGTTCTCAATCCCGCAAAAGATAAGACACGGCAGAATGGCAGGAGAATGAAGGAACCCGATGAGCCGATGTTTACTCTCACTACTGTGGATAGACACGGTGTGGAATACAGTGGCAGAGTCAGACGGTTAATGCCTATCGAATGTTTCCGACTGCAGGGTTACACCGATGAGCAATTCAACAAACTTGTGGAGATAGGCATACCTGAATCACAGCTGTACAAAATGGCGGGAAACTCTGTTACCACCAATGTGGTGACTGCCGTGGGACTGAAATTGCTTTCAGAAATTCAGAAGTTGGAGGAATGCTCATGACCGACGATTCTGTAATGACTTACAAGCAGTTTTGCCACGGTTATGTCCGATATAAGGATGCAGCCAGAAGAATTGTCCGTCAGAGAATCACGGGCGACATGAAGTGGAAGCGTGATGCTGATAACTTCATGAACGCTGTTGCGGAATCCTTTTTCGACCGTGACCGAAACTTCCGCCGATGGCTGGCTTTGGAAAAGTGCATTTTCCGCAACCCCATGACAGACGATTATGTAGCAGTCACCATCGGTGACGATCCGGAAGCGGTGTACTATTTTCTGCTGTTCTGCAAAAAAATTAACTGCCGTGAGGACATCGACGAAACCTTCACGGAATACCTGCAGTATCTCATCAACAAAAGTTTGGAAGGAAGTAACTGATGCCGGACTATATACAGAACCGAGTCACATTCGAGTGTTCTGAGGAAAAAATGTCAGAAATTCTGTCGGCGATCTGTTCGGTAGATACAGAAACCGGTAAGAAGTTTGTAGATTTCAACAAGATCGTTCCGATGCCGGACAATGTGTATCAGGGGAAACTCGGTTCGAGAGAACGGACGATTTACGGCAAACTGAACTGGTACGATTGGAGCATCGAGAATTGGGGGACGAGCCATAATTCATACCGATTTACGCAGGAAGGGAACGAAATCGGATTCCAGACCTCATGGAACCCGCCGCATAAGATTCTCGAAGAATTGACGGGAATGTTCCCCGGCGTGTATATCACCCATGAATGGGCAAAGGATGAAATCGGCAAGGAATGCGGTTTCCGTGAATATCTCAACGGTGAAACTGTAGGCGAAATCATTCCCGAAACTGACCGTGAATCCTTTGAGTTCGCCTGCTCTGTCTGGAAGATGACACCGGATGAATGCGGATATGTCCTGAATGCCAGCGGGACAAGGTATCTCAATACGGAAGACGATACCGAATATGAAATGGTGGAGTTGTTCGGAATTCCCGCATTCTTCACCAATGATCGGATCAGCGATGAGGATATTCCGCAGGGCTTCTACTGTTACCACCTGCGCTTCGATGATGATCTTTCCGACTTCGCTGCCGTGGAGTCGAGAGTTGCGATCAACCATGCAGGCAGCGTGATTACCACGGAACCGCTGGATTTCGGAGAAAGCGGAATCTTGGAGCTGACCGAAGAAGATGGCATCAATTTCATGGGAGCCGTCCTTACGATGAAGGAGATCATCGAAGCCGAAAAAGAAGCCTTGGAAGCCACAGAGGAAGAAGGGATGACGCTTGGATGAGATCATAATTCTTGTATGCGGTATGGTATTCGGAGGTGCTGTCGGAGCCATGCTTACCCACCTCTGGATGCTCAGCAATCAGGACTAAATCAATACAAAGGCCGTTTTGTGTAAGAGATCAAAGACGATTTCACACAGACGGCCTTTTTTCTTTTGCACAAAATCGCCGGAAAGGACTACAATGAACAGTTTCATGAGCTGGATCGGCGGAAAAAAAGCACTCCGTGACGAAATTCTTGTCCGCTTTCCGCTCGGCTATAAGCGATATATCGAAGTGTTCGGCGGTGGCGGATGGGTGCTGTTCCACAAACCTCCCGGCAGGGATTTTGAGGTGTACAACGACTTCAACGCCAACCTTACGAACCTGTACCGCTGTGTGCGCGATTCCCCGGAGCAGCTGATCGATGAGCTGACCTACACGCTGAATTCACGTCTGGATTTCGATTATGTCCGCAAGATCATGCACACGCAGGCGTCGGAACTGCCGGATGTGAAACGTGCGGCGTATTTCTATCAGATTATCCGGCAGAGCTATGCATCAGGGCTTGATTCCTTCGGCGCACAGCCCCACCGAATGTGGAACAATTTCCCGCTGATCCGGCAGGCCTGCGCCAGACTGCAGAGTGTGGTGATCGAGAACCGGGACTTCGAGAAGCTGATCCGCCAGTATGACCGACCGGAGTCCTTCTTCTACTGCGATCCGCCGTATTATGCGACGGAGGACTATTACAAAGATGTCGGATTTACAACGAAAGATCACGAACGGCTGGCGGATGCACTGTGCGGGATTGAGGGGAAGTTCCTGCTGTCCTACAACGACTGTCCCGAAATTCGAGAGCTGTATTCTCGTGAAGGGATCATCATCGAAGGGACAACACGGCTTTCCAACATCGCACAG